>JAYVHY010000312.1:0-17259 GCA_043770615.1 Armatimonadota bacterium
CAGGCATAGTTGAGATTCTTGCCTGCAGGTTGCTCATTGCCTGTGTGCATGTGCTGAACAGTACTCGCCATTAGCAAACCATCCTTGCCTCTCAACCCCTGAAGGTGGGCTGCACCAAACTTAGCCAAGTCGCTCAAGGACATATACATGCCTCCTCCCGCCGGAGCCAACATCGCCTCAATCGGTCCCGACATGTCCATTGGTTGGACGCCATCGGGCATTTGACTATGTCCCATTGGTCTTGCCACTGGCAGCTTATCTGCATAGGTGTAGCTGTGTTTCAGTCCTAAAGGTGCAAAAATCCAGTCCTTAACCAGGGATTCGTAAGTCTTTCCGGTCAGCTTCTCGGCCACAACCCCCAGCAATACGTACCCCGCGTTCGAGTAAGAGAACTTGGAGCCAGGCGATGACATCGGCTTTCGCTTCAAGATGTCTAACGCATATTTTGCTCGGAGTTTGGTTGGATTAGTTTCTCCTCCGCCAACTCGATCCACGAGATCCGGTGTGATTCTTGTCTCCGAGGCAACGCCGGAGCGGTGTTGCAAGAGCTGCTGAATAGTGACGTCCGAATAGTCGGTGCCTTTTACCATTTCGGGAATGAGTGCCGACAGTTTAGAGTCCCAGCTAAGCTTGCCTTTTTCTACCAACAAACCAATAACGGAAGAGCAAAGTGGCTTCCCAATTGATCCGATGCTCCAAGGCTCGTCCTGACCAACGGTTGCTCCTCCAAGCGTCCTGGTTCCAGCAACCGCAACTTCAGTCTTTCCTTCCGCAATTCGGCAAATGCCAAGCGCCGGCACTTTTGCTTCGACCTGGAGTCGATCTGCAAGCGATTGCAAAGTCGTAAAGCCATTTACTTCAACGGGAGGAGCTTCCTCTCGGTGGGGGCCAAGGAGAATCCCAGAAATTTTCGCTTCCGGTGGACTGGTGAGCATTACTTCTAAATCAAGTTGAATACTTTCGCGATCCTTGATGAGCGCCTTTATCTTTCCGGGCTCCGAAGGTAATTCGCGGACAAAGGTAAAAGGAGCTCCCCGCGAAACAATTGGATTCAACTTCGAAACACGTGTATCGGCTTTATCGGGATCAGTGAAATTATCGAGTACAAACTTCTTTAGCTGAACTGGGTCCTTGGTGTTGAGAGCCTTTATTAACCCTTCTATGACTGAGTCGCCAGTTTTGGCTGGAGCTTTGGATGGACTGTCAGGGGCGGACATACACGAGAAGCTGAAAAAGATTGCGAAAGCGGCAAGAATTAGTTTCATCTCGATATAATACACTCTATAACTAAAATTTATGATATTATTTTAGAAATGGCGAAAATTCCTCATGTATTGACTGAGCCGCAACTCAAATGCTTGACATCTGCTCCTCGGCAAAGGGTTTATGAAGCCATTCGCTCACGAGAAGGAGCCTCCGCCACCGATGTAGGGATGGTTTTGGAAATGTCATCGGAGTCAGTAATCTTTCATCTGAAGCAACTTCAAAAAGTGGACCTCATCGTCGCTGTCGGAAGCCGACCCACCGGACGTAGACCCAGTTGTACGTTTGCCGCGGTTCATGATAGGGTTGTCATCGACCGAAACTTTTCGTCGTACGACAATGTTCGACGGACTACGGGTGCCACAATTCGAGAGTCCCACCGTCAGTTTCTGGCTTCATCCGATTTTGCCGAACAAGATACATCTATCCGGGACAGCTTGCTAATCCTGCGTACCCAATTTCGCCTCAATCCCGAAACCCAGGCGAAGGTGAAACAGCTCATTCTAGAAGCGGTTGAGTTTGCGAAAAAGAATCAGAGTCCTGAGGGTCAGATGATGGGATTTCTTAACCTTTATTATCCAATTGCTCCAAAATAGCGAAGCATTATGCAGATTGTGTGACGGTAGAATTCCGCCATGCGAAGAACTTTCTTTTGGTTTGTTTTGGTACTGGCAGCTAGTAGTCAAGCCCAAGTCTTCCGGTTCGGATGGCGAGATGAAATCATCACTTCTCGCAGCGCTGAGAGTGTCAATGCAAGCGCCGTGGATTCAGCCGGAAACTTAGTGGTTGCAGGAACGATACAACTTGCGGCGAACCAAGTTGATGTGATCGTGCGTAAGTACGATCCGTTGGGAGTCAAGCTTTGGGAGCAGAGGATTGACATTGGTGGCGCAAAGTTAGTAGATAGTGTTCAAGGACTTGTCGTCAACGCGAAGGGAGAAGTCTTCATTTCGGCTGGAACTCCGAAAAATGGATTCGACAATTTCGTTCTCCTAAAGCTCGCACCGGGAGACGGTAAGGATGTTTTTCAGCAGGTGCTTGATACTGGCACCAATCGAGCGTCAGCATCAGGGATAGCTCTGGACCAAAGTTCAGATAGTATTGTTCAAGTCGGAGGATTCGGTCGCAATGCGCGCGAGGCATTTCTGGTTGTCAAATGGTCAGAAAGTGGTGATGTAGTTTGGAAGAAGACTTGGACCAATGACGTGAAGGGTGATCGATCCGCGAGAAGCGTTGCGGTCGCGCCAAATGGTGACATTGTTTCCGTTGGTTACAGTGCTACCGAAAAATTGGGTCAGGATTCCACTGTCCTCAAGTTAAGCGCAAGCGCGGACGTCAAGTGGGCGGTCACTTATCCGGGTGGTCAATTCCCAGCGAATGACTCAGCCAAATGCGCCAGTTTCGATCAAATGGGAAACGTACTGGTGGGCGGAGACGAATATGTATCAGGGAGCCGAAACAGCGCCTATCTCGCGAAGCTAAACGGAGAAAATGGAACGGTTATCTGGAAGTCTGACATCATGGAACCTCGCGGAATGGATGGTGTAACTGTGGACATTCACTCAATTGGCGATGCTACGTTGGCGGCAGTTCAGATGAATCCAACAAGTGCGGGCGGGTTCGATATGTCAGTACTAAAATTTGATTCCAATGGAAAAGAGGTTTGGCGATCGGTTGTAGATGCCGGACCAGGATCAAACGAGGAGTTGGCCAAGATGGTCGTTGATAAGTACGGGTTTGCCTACATTAGCAGTGGTTCAGTCGGTCCTGATCGAGTTCCGAAGTTTCTAGTTGCTTGTGTTGATCCGGGTGGAAAAGTTGCCTGGCAGTTTCGTGACTCAAGCCCATTTAACGGGTTGCCAAGCGGAGTCTGCGTTGACAACGATAGCGGACATATTTTCGTTTCTGGTTCAAAGAGTCGTGGCGTCGACGATGATCTGGGAATCATGACCATGTTCCAAGCTCCACGAGCGGCAAACGACCGTTATACAGTTTTTGAAGGAGAATCTTTGACAATCGGACCAAGTTCAGGCATCCTTAGCAATGACGTCTTTTGGCGATTTGCAACGCTCAAAGTGACTGCTCCACTTAAATCTGGCGCTCTTGACCTTTCAAACGATGGAAGCTTTACGTTTCTGGCACCAAAAACTGCTGGCGAAGTCACGTTTAGCTACGAACTCAGTCGCGAAGGGCTCACGACAAGTGGAGCCACGGTTACCATCAGCGTTATCAAGAAACCCAAAAAAGACGGCAGATTACGTAATTGAGGAGAAAATGTTGATTGATCGCATGTCGACCAATCAACATTTGTCAGTCCCTCTAGTCGTCGTCCTGGTTCCCCATTCCCTGAATGAGTCCATTTTCATCCAAGCTTATCGTGATCAACCGGCTTTCCTTGGTGTACCGTACCCGATAGGTAGCGGTTTTTCCACCAGATCGAATCCGCACCGGAACAACAAGCTTCCGTTCACCCAGAGCCCTCAGTTCCTTAACAAACTCGTCGAAACCTTCCTTCCTCACGGCGTTCCACATTTCGGCGTTCATCAGAGTTTGCGCATTCGCCGCATCACCGTCGAGCAACTTCATCAAGATTGCAGTTACTTGCGGAGCTGTATCAGGGATTGCCACCAAAGGTTTTCGCGCAAGCTCAGGAACGTAGCAACCCGCAACCTGCTGAGCAAGCTTATCCGGATCTGCCGAGTTGGAATTTGCCAGAACAATCACGGCGAGCTTATCATCGGGAAACCGACGAATACTCGTGCGGAACCCTTGCCAAGCACCGCTGTGACCAACATGCATATGCCCATTTACTGGGGACAACATCCATCCAAAACCATATTCAGTCTTGCTTCCGTCATTTAAAATTCCCGAGGTCCACAACTGTCGCTTGATCGAATCATTCAACAAGTTGTCGCCATCTAATGCTGAATTCCAATTCACCATGTCAAGCAGGGAAACATATAGGCTGCCGTCTGCGGTTGTATTCAGTTGCGGTGCAACCCAAGATTGGTTAAACGGCTTTCCATCAATGATCTCGTACCCAGCCGAGCGATTCATGACGATATCAGTCTCAGTAATGATCCTTGCCGTCTTCATGCCCGCCGGAGCAAGAATCCGAGCTGCCAATTGCTCGCCATAGAACTTCCCGCCTACTTTTGAACACATAAACCCGAGGACATGGTAACCAGTATTGCTATAGCTCCATTTCTCGCCTGGTTGAAACTCAAGCGGTATCTCACCTTCGATCTTCAAAATCTCTGCTTCGGTGTAGTCCTTCCGCATGTCCAGTTTCTGGTAAGGATCCCCGAGTCCACCGGTATGAGTTAACAAATGCCGAACGGTTACCATATCCCAATTCGAAGGCGTCTCCGGAAGATACTTTCGAATCGAGTCATCCAGTTTGATCTTTCCATCTTCAACCAACTTCATGACCAAGGCGGCCGTGAACTGCTTGCCAACTGACCCCGACTGGAAAATCGTCTCAGGAGTTACTTTTACTTTGTGTTCAAGGTTTGCAAATCCATATCCCTTCAACTTAACTACTTTGCCATCACGAATCACCGCGACACTTATTCCCGGGGTGTTCCACTTCTTCATCGATGCCAGGACGAAGTCATCCGCTTTGTCGGCGTCTGCGAAAGTAGGCAAAAATACAAATAACGGTACTAATCGGATGAATTTGTTGTTCCTGGGTGTTGATCGGTTCTTCGAGGTAGCCATTGATACATTTTGAACGAAATCCGAGCCATACCTGCAACCAATATTGCTGGCTGATTCGGCGAATGTTAAAGTATGAAAGCAGACGCAGTTGTTTGGATTCTATAACTACAATGTGGCACAGCCCGTTAATAGAATCCGACCTTCACTTTTTTAATGCGAAGAGAGGAACTCTGCCACTTCATGTCGACGACAATTCCTTGCCCGATCCAACGGAGAAAAGCCGTTTTTGTCTTTAGCCCTTGGATTTGCCCCAGCTTTCAAAAGAGCCTTTGCGACCGCCAAGTTTCCAATTCGCGCTGCTTGATGCAACGCCGTTGACCGGTTGACTCCACCGCAGTGATCGACCGAAGCACCGGCTTTAACCAACTCGTTGACGATCTCTGCCGTTGCAGCCCGATAAAGTGCGGTATGCCTGCCGATATCCAAAACATCCGGGTCTTCGCCATTCGCTAGTAACTTTTGAACAACTGGCAAACACCCCGAACCAGCCGCAAAGTGAAGCAAAGTGCGACCGTTGAAACGGCCATCCGCCAAGTCACATTCAAGCACAAACTCGACCAGCGGCGTTCGACCAGCCTCCATCATTCGTGCCAAAATCCCAACAAAAACCGAAGTTCGAGACGCAAATTGCAGTGCCAAGAAAATTGCGTCTGCATCACGCTCGTTTGCAAGATGCTCGATCAACTGATCTAGCATCCGCTGCTGGCACCAGCGCTCGTTGAACTCGCGTTGCTCGACCTCTCCCTGATCCTTGCCAAGAATGTAGCCCGAGGAAACAACGAAAAATTGCTTCAACTCTCGCTTCGTTTTTGCGTCCGCAATTAAAGAATCGAGTGTCTGATGCATTAGCCCAAGCCACTCTGCCCGTTGCCGTTCGGTGATCTCAAATCTGGCGTGTGACTCTCGGAGACTCAACCACCATCGATACTGGGTTTGGGCTTGGTCACCATCCAAAAATTGAATCAGAAACGCGGCAAACTCCTCCGTTGCGCAACGAAGACTCTTGCCTGGAAACAAGGGCTTAAGCTCTGCACTGGTGGCAACCCTAGCATAGAATTCCTTGGCAATCCGCCGACAGCCGGCCTCTCCTCCCAAAAGCTCAATCATCTGACGGTCTTTAAGCTGCGACATTGGTTTGCCTTGTCAGATAATTTCTGATACATTGAATTCAGGGATCATAACAGATTTTTTCTTAACTGTAAAGAGAATCCAGTTTCGCATAGAACCTCGAGTTGCCGGGAAGGAGAGTATTGCAACAATCGGGTAAAAGGTTCGAAATGATCGCAATTGAACCCATTGGATTCGTGACGAACTGCCGAACAGAAGCAATCGATGACGACTGGGAAGACATTCAGTCGGTTATTGAGCTGAACCCTGAATTTACAGAAGCCTCGCTCCAAGGTCTCGATCAATTCTCCCATGCCGAAATCCTCTTTCATTTTCACCTTGCCGATGAAGAATCAATTGAAAGGGGAGCTCGTCACCCTCGCGGAAATTCTGCTTGGCCGAAGGTAGGGATTTTTGCCCAACGTGGCAAAGACCGGCCAAACCGAATTGGCAGCACTATTGTGGAGGTAGTTTCAGTCGAACGAAATCAATTGACCGTCAAGGGGCTCGACGCGATTAACGGAACCCCAATACTTGACATCAAACCCGTTATGACGGGCTTTTTGCCAAGAAAGGAAGTACGCGAGCCGGATTGGAGCAAAGAACTGATGTCCCAGTATTGGTGAGTCAATAAGGGAATGAATGAATATGAATTCGTTTGCCCATAGGTTCATGTCCATAATGAAGATACGATGATCTCTCTGGCTGCCTTTCCATTTCTCGCCACGTTGGCATTTCAACAAACCGAAATATCCGGTGGAGTGTTGAAGCTCGAGCAAGCGGCCTACGATGTCCAATCCTACGACATCTCTATCAAAGTCGATCCGAAAACTAAGACAATCGCTGGGACAACAATCATGGACGCGAAGATTGTCATTCCGACTGGCAGTATTTTGCTGGATTTGGATGATCCCTACACAGTCTCGAAGATTTCCGATGGTAAGAATGCGCTAAGATTTGATCGAATCATGGGTGCGATTCGAGTTTACTTTCCCCTCTCTAAGCAGCCAGGTGAATCCTTTAGAACTGAGATATCCTACGCCGGAACTCCGCACGTAGCCAAGAATGCCCCTTGGGATGGTGGAATCATGTGGTCCAAAACGCCTAGCGGAGCCGATTGGATTTCGGTTGCCCTCCAGGGAGCTGGGGCTGACCTCCTTTTCCCTTGCAAAGACCATCCGTCGGATCATGCTAACCACGCTACCATGCGACTTACCGTTCCAGACCCACTCATTGCTGTCGGACCGGGATTACTAGAAAAGACTGAACGGAATGCCGACAAAACAAGCACGTTCTTGTGGAATATGGCTCTGCCGATTAATAACTATTCGTTGGTATTTAACGCCGCTCCGTATGAATTGGTTAAGGATTCCATCAAATCAATCGCAGGACAGACGATTCCAATCCATTACTACGTGCTTCCCGAAAATAAAGGTAAGGCGCCCAAGCTCATTGCGGAGCAGAAAAAATACATGGCTTTTATGGAGCAGTATTGCGGTCCCTTTCCGTTTAGAACGGTTAAAGCTGGGATCGTTGACTCTCCACATCTTGGCATGGAGCATTCGACGGCCGTCGCCTACGGCAACAAGTTCCGATTCGCACCGGACGGGCTCGATTGGCTCCTCCTTCACGAATTTGGTCATGAGTGGTGGGCAAACCTTGTCTCAAACAATGACTGGCGAGACATGTGGATTCATGAGGGATTCCAGAGCTTTATGGACACCTTCTACATCGAACAAATTCGAGGAAAGGATGCTTATTTCGCGGCAATGAAAGGCCGCCGACGTAACGTGAGCAATATGGCTCCAGTTGCCCCCCGAGAAGAAACTTCAAGCGCGGCCTACGGTGGTGATATCTACGACAAGGGCGCCCTAACCCTTCATGCATTGCGCTACCTAATCGGTGATGATGCATTCCTATTTTCGGTTCGAAAGATGGCGTATCCGACTGCGGAGTCAGAAAGATGGGCTGATGGGCGAGCTCAACGCATCGTGACCACTGACGATTATGTAACCATCGCTTCTGGTGAGGCAAAGCAAGACTTGCGGTGGTTCTTTGAAGTGTACATTCGGCAAGCGAAGCTGCCAACTCTGAAGTCCGAGGCATCCAACGGAGTCCTAAAACTAGAGTGGGTAGTGCCAAATAATCTTCCGTTTGACATGCCGATTGATGTAGTTGTTAATGGGAAGACAGTCCGGGTGCCGATGAAAGCCGGAAAGGGTTCGGTGAACTACACGGGTGCAACTCCGGTGATTGATCCGAATGGATGGGTACTTAGACAGTAGTCGATGTTCAGGGTAACTTAAGTCATGCCCGGACCAACTTCAGCCACCACACCGGAAGAGTACATCGCCATGCTCGATGAACCTCGACGCTCTCACATCCAAGCCCTTTTCGACTTGATCCGCGAATCTGCTCCTGAGTTCGAGCCGTTTGTTATCTCGGGAAAAATTGGCTTTGGCAAATTCCATTATAAAGGCAAAACTTGCGAGGGCGATTGGTTCAAGCTCGGACTCGCAAGCAACAAGACATCAATCATGATCGCCAGTTGTGCGGTAGGATCCGATGGCAACCATTTGGCGGAGTCTTACGTTGACAAACTGCCCAAAGCCAAGATCGGCAAAAGTTGTATCAACTTTAGAAAGTTTGAAGATATTGACCTTGATATGGTTCGCGAAATCGCCGAACGGACCGCATCAGCCGACTTTTCAAATTGGGTGTTATAAGCCCCACAGAATAACTACCGCTTGGCAGATATAATCAATTTTATGAAGGTTCTTGCTGTACTATCCGGACTAGTTTTAACCATGGCAAGTTCAGCCTGCACGATTTTCATCGTCGCCCGGGGCGGACAAGTATTTGCAGCCGGAAACGAAGACGAAGACAACGTCGAAAAGAACTCAAAACACTATGTCCGATTCGTGCCGGCAGATAAGCAGAAAGCAACCCTTGGATACGTCTCATTTGGATATAAGAGCAATCCCTTTTCGGACGAATCCGCCTTGAACGAAGCCGGGCTGTTTTATGATTTTAATGCGTTGGACAAACTTGATGTTGCCCGCCCTGGCAAGCCAAAAGGGAAGTTCAACACCGTTAGCGAGATGCTAATGACATGCCGTACAGTTGACCAAGCGGTTAAGATGCTCGATTCTGTTGACCTACCTTTTATCAGTTCAGCCCAAATGGTCATTGGCGATGCAAGCGGCGCCTCAGCAATCGTTGAACGGCACATCACGACATGGCGGTGCAAAGGATCCGATTTTCAGATCGGAACAAATTTTCGAACCAGCGTGACTCCACTAGATAAGATCACGTGCAACCGGTTCAAAACCTGCAATTTGGAACTAGGAATGAATCTACCCATTGGCCTACCGTCCGTGGTTGAGCTCCTCAACAAGACAAAAGCGGCTCCAAAGTCAGGAACGCAGACTTGGTATTCGCTGGTCTGTGATTTGAAAAGACAACGAGTGAACCTGTATCGAAAAGGAGATTTCTCTCAAACAACTTCCTTCATGCTGGCAGATGAGCTGCTAAAAGGCGCACGGAAGATGGACATGGATGAGTTCATTGCCGATCAAACATCCAAATCGCTGAATTTCAAGTGAACGGGCCTAAGGAAATTCAATCGAAAGCTCAAGTCGAACTTTTAAGATGTCTCCTACCTTGGCTCCCTCGGCTTTCTGAACCAAAACCTTCACTGGTACCAAATAGTTTCCATCCTTGGGGAAAAGGGAAGTCGTATAGTCGGTTTTGCCGATTCTTGCTTTGACTGGAATGCACCCCCAACCGTAGGTCACCAAATTGGAAACCGCTTTGATCTCCGCCGAAACATCTTCGGGAACCCGAACAAAGACGAACGGTGCGGGACCTCGCCATTCGATAGCTTCGCCAACAAACTCCAGGATCATTGATTGATTTTATCCGGTGAACTTTCAGTCGAGCTGAACAATAGCAATCAGAATTGATCAAAGTCTAAACTGAGTCATGGATCTCGCCCAAGCCCTCCTAGATTCCTGGGATCGTCAATGCCGAATTGTCAATTCAGTAGCAACCCTCATTGACGACAACAATCGACACATTCAACCATCAGAAGATGGGTGGCCGATAGATCGCCATCTGGCGCATATGCATGGAGTGCGGAGGTTCTTCCTGTCCCAAGTTGCGCCCGAACATGCTTCTAACCTAATCAGCGCATCCGCCGACAATCAAGGAACCCCGTTAGCCGATCTCGACGAAATCAAAACTTGCCTGAAGGCAAGCGAGATTGCCGTTCGAAATGCAGTGGAAGATGCTCTCAAAGTGGGAGGACCCATGGCTAGCGAAAATGTCACTTACGACAACCCAGTTTTGTTCCTCCAACACATGGTATGGCACGACGGTTGGCACATTGGGCTTATCTTCCTTGCTTTGCGACTAAACGGACAAGAGCCACCCGAGGAATGGGAAGAGCCAAACGTTTGGGGTCAATGGCGTACTGAGTCTTGGTAAATTCTGTAGGACTCATTTGCTAATTTCGCTAGCGATTGTTTTGGGCTAAAAATGACTCCATTGAGTAAACGGCGAAGATGTCCATTTATCAATCCTCGAGTTTCAAAATTGGAATGAATGTCGGTGAGAATGAGTAGAAGCAAATAGTTGGTGGCACGCTTGTGGTGCAAACATCCATTCCTCAGACAGGGATTCCGTAGCGGGCTTGCCAACTCGAAACATCTAATCCAATTTCAATATCCATGCCTAGTTCACTTCCTAATCGCTGTCGCTCAATTGCTGAAAGCACTGTCTTCCAGCGTGCAATTCTTGTAACTATTGCCATCAACGCAGTATTGATGGGTGTTGAAACTTCGCCGGAAGTCATGCGAACGGCTGGTTCATTTCTTGGGATTTTGAACCGATTGATTCAGGCGATCTTTGTTTTCGAGGTCGGCGTGAGAATGATCGCAACTTGGCCAAGACTGGGTCGATTCTTTAAAGATGGCTGGAACCTGTTCGACTTTATGGTAGTTGCCCTATCATTGTTACCCATCGCCGGTCCCCTTGCCAATGTTGCCCGGCTCGCACGAATCCTTCGGGTTGCTCGCTTGATCGGTGTTTCGGGCGAACTGCGACTGATTTTGAGCACGATGCTCCGGTCAATTCCATCTTTGGCTCATGTTTCGCTGCTATTGGGGGTGTTAATTTACGTTTACGCCCTCATTGGCTTCCATCTGTTCGCGAAAACTGATCCAGCTCATTGGGGTTCATTTTGGCAATCAATCCTCAGTACATTTCAAATTTTGACTGTCGAAGGTTGGCCCGATATTCAAAAGGCCGTGATTGAGCCTCATCCATTCTCTCCACTCTTCTTCATTAGCTTCATCATCGTGGCCGTATTCGTCGTTGTGAATTTGTTCATTGCCGTTGTGCTCAATAATCTTGAGACCGCTCGCGAAGACCAACAAAGAGAGGAAGATATCGCCTCAGGAAACGACGTTTTGACTACCGTTCACGATTTACAAGCTCGATTGGCAGAACTAGAGACGAAGCTTCGGGCTTCAAGATAGGTTCAACGATCTAAGCGAAGGCTTTGGAATTAACGTCAAATCCTAGCCATGATTCTCAGAAAATACGTCGGACCGCCGCTCAAAATGAAGGCGGTCCAAAATCTGTTTCAGCCTTAGGTAGCGCCATACTTTCGCAGGACTTCCTTCACATCTTCGCGCTGACCTGCCTGATCAAGCATCGAAGTTCCGCCAGAATTAGCTGGAGCATTCAAATCGGCACCGGCCTTTAGGAGGGCCTCGACAACTGCGACGTAGTCGCCTTTTAGATTGTTGCACCACTGCGATCCGTGAGTTGCCCAGCCCAAAGGCGGACTTCCATGATTTCTATCCTTCAGATCAAGGGGTACCTGGTCCAAAAGGAGCCTGACGATGTCAACATATCCAAACCAACAAGCAACATGCAGAGCACTGCCGCTATCCATTCCTGGAGTACTCGGATCAAATCCAGCTTTTAAAAGTAGCCTAACGGTTTCCGTCTTTCCCGCTTGTGCCGCATCCGTAATCGAGCGAGCATCTGCCCCAAATTCCATGGCAATGTCTGGCTGAGTACGGAGAATTTCTTCCACCGCATCCTTATCCTCAAGCCATGAAGCCGAAATCAATTGACGTACCTGCGATGTTCCCTTGGACAGTTGCTCAAGAACCGCCCGATTGCCGCGCTCAGCCGCCACTTGAGCCGGAGTCTTGCCATTTCCCAGAAGATAGATGTAAATGTGCCCGCCGTTGGACTTCGAGGTTACGAACGGCGCCGAACCGGCTCGGGATTCAGAAGCAGCAGGATTGTCATCGAGAATCTTCTTGGCAAGATCAACATCGTCAAGCAAGGCGGCGGTGAAAATATCGGGTTTTGCACCGCGCTTAAGTAACACGCGAAGGACACCTGGGTTATTCGCATGATATTGAATTGGCGTGGATTCATGATCGATATCGCGAATCTCGACTTCTGCCCCTCGAGTAATCAACAATTCAGCTATTTCTGGTGTTTTTGCAACGTGCAATGGTCGCTGTCCGTCACCCCCGGGAGCATTAACGCTGGCAGGATCAGCATCCAAAAGCTTGCGAAGCACGTCGATCCTTCCTTGAGATGCCGCAGAAAAAACGTCGAACTTTGCGCCAAGTTCAACGAGAAGGTCAGCCATTTTTGACGAGGCATGATCTAATGCCCCAAATCCGCCCGCCCACCATTTCGAACGGATATTTGGGTTCGCTCCGTGTTTAACCAAGAGGGGAATAAGCTTTTCGGCATGGGGATGGCTACTTGCGTAAACGATTGCCGGGGAATCAAATTCAAACATCGGATCGTCGATGTGCCTTCGGAGCGCAGATTTGGTTCTCAATAACTTATCAACGGTTGCCACATCGCCTTCATAGACTGCCCGTTTGAACTTATCGAGCAGGACCGGAGTTTCGATTGCGTCGACCAACTTGGGCCAGCTATCGAATCCGTACTTTCGGGCGATAGTTAATTGGGCGTCGGCGAGTTTTTCGCCATTTGAAAGGGAACGAAGGAGTTCCTTCGCTTGAATGCGGAGCTGCCGGATATCGGCTCGCTCGGGAATTGGTTCGGACATTTTTACCTCGGTTGTGAGTAGCCTGTGGTCCGCGAACAGGGAACAACAAAGGTCGGATGATACAAGCGACGATGTGTTTTTGGATGGACTCAGTCCTTCCCGCGGACCCGGGGGCGTTCCGAACGCCAACCAAATCCTACCACAAACTTCAAAAACGCAAAGTGAAAGCTATACTTTGACGAGGCATTCATGAGAAATTTTGACGCAGTCCTTGATGCACTGAACTACCCCATCTGGCAAGCGCCAACATCGAGCCTCGCGGGACCAGAACTCGCTGTTGCAGTCTCAGGTGCTGGTGGAATGGGTTCGCTTGCGTTAACGTGGACGACTCCTGAGCTTGCCGTTGACCAAATCAACCAAATTCGGAACCAAACGTCCAATCCGTTTCTCGTCAATTTTGCCCTTGCTTTTGCTCCCCTTGCCCTCGATCATGCCCTCGACGCCGGGGCACCGATCATTACATTTTCTTGGGGTGATCCTGAACCTTATTTAGACCGAATCAGAGCATCTGGAGCCATGTTCGGAATTCAAGTAACCAACTGTGCCGGCGCAAAGCGAGCCGTCGACCAAGGTGCAGACTTCCTCATTTGTCAAGGAGTCGAATCCGGAGGTCATGTTCAATCCACTACATCACTTTACGAATCACTTCCCCGGGTCATTGAAGCGGCCATCGGAGTTCCTGTTATTGCCGCCGGGGGAATTGCCGACGGTGCGGCAATCGCCAAAGTCCTCAAAATTGGTGCCAAGGGAGCCATCCTCGGAACCAGATTCCTCGCCACCAAAGAGAGTCGAGCCCACGACGAATACAAGCGAATGCTCGTCGAATCAACCGGAGAAACTGCCTTAACCGTTTGTTTCGATGGTGATTGGCCCTATTCGGCTCATCGAGTCCTCCGAAACAGCACTTTGGATAACTGGGAAGCTTCCGGATGCCCATCCCACGGTTTACGCCCAGGTGAAGGTGAAGTCGTCGCGGAGACCACTGAAGGGGAGGCTATCTTGCGCTATGATTCCGCCGCTCCAAGAGATGACTATCATGGCAACATCGAATCAATGTGCCTCTATTCAGGAACCGGAAGCGGTGCGATCAAAGATGTTCCCGGTGCGGCAGAACTGCTCGAGCGACTTTGGCAAGAGTGTTTGAACTCTAAATAATTGTTTCGATCTAATCTTCGGGAGAATGAACCGGACGCGGGAAGTGCCAGTCCAGTGCAACTAACCAGGCTGCATTTAGCGCGAAAAGCACCCGTTGAGACCAAGGCAAAAGCGCGCTAAAAAGGCCTGTGTAATACATTGTCGCACTGGCGAAAAGTAAAATCAAGCAACCGATTCCGGCAAACAGCAGTTTCGTGTGTCGACCAACATAAAGCGTCCAGAGCAAAGGCAAGACTGCAACAATGAAAAAGGCAAGGGAAATTGTGACCACCAAGTCATGCAATGGGGTGATGGCAAGGGCATCATAGACCATTGATCCTATTCCGCCGATTCGAATGATCATCGAATACTTGGAAAAATCGGTTGTTCTCCCTAATCGATCGAATATTGCCGCCAAACTGAGACAATAAAGTACGACGCCTATACATGCTGGCAGCCGACCTGAGCCGGAATTTCCCCTCAGCAAAGTCGAAATATAATCACGATTTAAGTCGTATTCACCCGGATACAGCTTCACTGCCAGTGCGACACAAAGAAAGGAAAGCAGTATTCCAACAATTGAAAGGAGCTTATAAATCAATCCAAAAATGTCCCAACCAAACAATACCGACTGGAGAAACTAAAGGTTGCATAAACTTAACGTTAGTGGACAATAAGATACTAGTCGTGAAATAATATGGCATGGCAAATCTAGACTTACTCCTCAAAGCGTGGGACAGCGCAATCTGGGAATTCACCCTCGTCTTTGAAGGACTTTCTGACGAAGATCTTTGGCGGCGTCCTCACCCAAAACTCCTTTGTGTTGGTGAGCTAGCGGCTCATGTAGCCTACGGGGCGGCCGTTCAAACAACAGAACCTCCGATTGATCGAACAAAGAATTTCCAAGAGCAAATATCGATCAAAAGCCCACTGGTTGACCCAGCTTTTCAGTATTATTCAACCGAAGTTGACAATCCAGTGACCCTGGATTTATCGACAGAAGAAGTCCTGAATGAACTCAAACGAGTTCACGAATTTGCAAAATCCCAGGTGACTCGAGCTGATCGTAATTATGATGACAAAATTCAGGGTCGGGACGATTGGACGTGGGGATACTTGGTCGAATACATGGGTTTTCACGCGGCTTATCATGCTGGCCAGGCTTACTCAGTCCGGCACTTGCTCGGGCATACGACAACTGACAACTGAAAATAGTCCAATTTCTCTTCTTCAGTGATATGCTGTCAAATATGAAACGCGCGCCATTTCTCTTCGTTCTGTCAATCGTCGCAGCTCTGTCACATGCTCAGGAACGAATTGCCGACCAAATCTACATGAAGAATGGAGGTGCCGCATTCACCCTTGATGTGTTCAAAGCTCCAGTGCCAAATGCACCCTGCGTTATTTGGCTCTGCAGCGGCGGGTGGTTTTCCGATCATAAGGACATCAACCCGTTGATATCGAAAATGTTCAATGATCAAGGCATCTCGGTTGTTCAAGTGGTTCACGGGTCTCAACCTCGATATACGCTCAATGAAATCGTCCCTCAAATAAAGCGAGCTGTTCGCTACGTTCACGCCAATGCAACCCGATTTGGAATAAATCCAAATCGAATCGGAATTTCAGGAGCGAGCGCCGGCGGACACCTGTCACTTCTCATTGGCGGTACGGGTGACAACGGAAACCCAGATGCCAAAGACGTAGTTGATCAATTTCCTAGTTCCGTGAACGCGGTAGGAGCATTCATGCCACCAACCGATTTCCTTAACTGGGGACGAGCTGACTATATGCCGTTTGATGCTC
This sequence comes from Armatimonadota bacterium, assembly GCA_043770615.1. Taxonomy (GTDB): domain Bacteria; phylum Armatimonadota; class Fimbriimonadia; order Fimbriimonadales; family Fimbriimonadaceae; genus Fimbriimonas. Next base: position 16,139 of record JAYVHY010000312.1, read on the forward strand.
CCCAAATGGCGGTATTCATGCCTGCATTCGGAATCAAGAAGGATGCCTCAAAAGAAAAAGTAGCCGAGCTCGGAAAAGCACTATCGCCGATAAACTTCGTATCCGCGAAATTTCCCCCGACGATGATCATCCATGGAGACAAAGATATGCTCGTACCTATCCAGCAGGCGACCATCATGGACGAAGCCCTCGGAAAGGTCGGTGTTGACCACACCATGATTACCGTTGCCGGAGGTGGACACGATGCAAAAACTCTTACCGAAGGTTTCCCAAAGCTGATCGCATGGTACAAAGAAAAGCTCAAATAGGATCTTAGTCAGATGACTGAGGTCAAGTGGAAAAACCTATTAGGCAAACTTAGGGCGAATCAGGTCGACCTGACGTCAATGCAACCCCATGATCCTATGCCAGAAGCAAAGTTCTGCCGTGAGTCCCCTCACCGAACTCTGGGGCACCTCACCGCATGCCAAATTGCCTGGCTACCCCTCCTGAAACAGATTCAAAGCGGCGATCCTAAGGGTTCGATTCCGATTCATCCCTACACACTATTTGAGAATCAGAGCTTTAGCACTGCCTCATGGGATGAAATCATAAGTCTTTATGAAAAGGGTCGAGAGGAGTGGATAGCAATTCTAAACGACATCGACCTCCGCCAGGAAATTCGGACTGCGAAACGCATTTGGACGCCTCAAACCTTAACCAAAAGATTGGTTGAACATGAAACAAATCACCTCCGTGAACTCAAATAAAGTTGATCTGGTCTTAACCAAACTCGCTTCCATTCCGGAACCTTAATTGGTACAATGCCGTAAAACCTTTCGCCGCTGGCAAAAGAGGGGATAGCAATGAGTATTCAAATTACCAACTGGTTTGAAGTCTACAGTCCAAACGTAGATTCAGCCGTCAATTTCTACATGAACGTATTTGGATGGACCAAAGAGGCGATGCCGATGGGACCAGATATGACCTACTGGATGCTAAAGAACGGGGAGACCGTTTTTGCTGGTGTCATGGATCTAAACGACCCGCAAATGGAAGGGGTACCTCCGCATTGGGGTCTATATTTCCATACTGACAACTGTGAGGCAACCATCGCCAAAGCCACCGAGCTAGGCGGTACG
>JAYVHY010000313.1:0-3215 GCA_043770615.1 Armatimonadota bacterium
TAACCAAATTGGTTGAATCAGACGGCAAGATGATTTGGACCCTCAATAAAGCCGCAAACACCTATACCGAAATTCCGGCTTCGTTGGCTCCAACCAAGGAATTTGCCGTTTGGGCTTGGGCACCATTTTTTAGTGCCGATGCGCTAAAGGGCACCAAGGATTATGCGTCAAAAGGTAGCCGTATCATTAAGGGTTCGTCGGTGACAGAGTACGCCGCAAAGATGGCCAACGACAAGGCATTTTCCTTATTCATCGATGCAAGCACCGGTATCGCCCGTGGAGCGAGCAACTCCGAAGTCATTGTCCTCGCTCAAGGTGATCTTAAAATTGGTAAGGATGCAATGGACATCAAAGACTTTACATTCACTCCTCCAGCAGGAGCCAAAAAAGAAGAAAAGCCAGCCGCAGATTCAATTACCTATCCACAAGTCGAGTCAATTTTAAAAGCCAATTGTCTGCCTTGTCACAGCTCTGGAAATCGAAAGGCCGGTCTTTCGGTCGAATCATACGAAGGTGTGATGGCAAAGGTGGTTGCCAGCAACGCCGCAAATAGCGGTTTATTCCGAAGTGTCTCAGGTCCCGGTGCCTCGATGCCGAAGGGTCGAGCTCCACTCTCGAAAGCTGATGTCGATACTTTAGAAGGCTGGATCAACGCTGGGGCGAAGAACTAGTCAGTTCGACCGGTCCGACCGTAGATAAACTAAATAGCCCCTTCAATTCTTGAAGGGGCTATTTTCATTATTGATCTCGCAATCTACTTTTTGCCGAGGAGTGCCTTGACTTCGGCAGACTCGATATTTGCTTTGTCAACTAAGACCGCTCCAGTGTCGATTCGCTTTTCAATCTTCTCGCCCTTGAGCACTTTAACCATGTTTTCAACGGCTAGTTTGCCCATATTGGATGGATTTTGAAGGACCAAACCTTCAATTTCTCCTGCGGTAACGGCATCAAGCAGTTCTTTTGAAGAGTCAAATCCGACAAATTTGACTTTTCCGGCCAGCTTTGAATTTTGAAGGGCTTTCATCATGCCAAACGCGGTTGATTCGTTCGGGCAGAAAACGCCTTGGATACTGAGACCGTCACCAGCTTTAAATCTGGTCAAAAGGTTTTCGCTTGCAGTCTGGGCTGTTTCCCGGGTCGCTCCCCCATGTTGCTCTTCGCTGACGACTTCAAGACCACCTTTCTTTGCTGCATCCATGAATCCCCTTTCCCGAGCTTCGGTACTGGCTGATCCTTCTGCATATCGAAGCATGATGACTTTTCCTTTACCGCCGAGTGCTTTGGCAAGCCTCTCGCCGCCCATGTAGCCAGCTTTCTCATTGTCAGTAGCGATAAAACTCTCGGTTTCGGCTCCCTTAAGATCGCTATCGACGATGATCATCTTGATTCCTTTATCCATTGCCTCCTTTGAAGTATTAGCGAGAGCCTCTGCATCAAGTGGAGCAAGAATAATTCCGTCTAATTTTTCGGTTGTGAAGTTCTCAACGACCTTGATTTGGTCGGCTTTGTCATCCTCCTTTTGAGGACCTTTCCAAGATAGCTCCACGTTGTTAGCAGCAGCGGCTCCTTCGGCTCCAGCTTGCATTGCCTTCCAAAATTCGTGGGTTGAGCCCTTAGGAATAAATCCAATCCTGAACTTCTTGGCGGTGTCTCCTCCCGTTGAGGAAGTAGATGATGTTGATCCTGTGTTGTTAGCTTCGCCACCAGGATTACAACCGATGATCGAAAGCGCGACAAACGCTAATAAGAAAAGGCTACGTTGCACCTCTTCGTTTTACCAACTTTGAAAGTTTTCGGCAATACTAAATGGAGAGCAACTTCAAGTAAAACACGCTTGACAACTCTTTTAAGCTTGAATTCAGCCATATAAGACTTTGTGCCCGAGTCATTTCGCGGAAATGGAACCATGCGCCACCACCAGGATTCAAATAACCGAAAAGCCGTGCAACGACGAGAAGTTTTTACCGCCTGGTTCCTTTTGTCAGCCCCTCTCATCGGGTTTGTCGCGTATTTGTTGGCATATCTCGGTCTCCATTTCGGAGGCAGTATTGCGCCAATTATTGCGGCAGTTATTTTGGCAGTTTCCAGTCTTTTTTTGGTCTCCTGGCTCTTCATCAGCCAAACAGACGCCGACTGGCGGAAGACAACCAGGTTTATCGCAATTGGTCTCATCTTTGAGGGCTTTGTACTGTTTGCCACAAAAGCTTCGGGCGGAGAGGCTTCGGTTTACTTCGGTGTAGGCTTGGCAATAATCGGTCTAACATTGTTGTTGGCAGCAAAAAAGCACTAGGATTTGCTCAGATTCAAATTCCCAAAAGTGCCAACACCCTCCCTTTAGAGCGTTATCCAGGAGGATGTTGATTGGTTGCTTCAAAGTGGCCCTACGGCACCACAATTTCAGGAGTCGGTAGCCCTAATCCCTCAATTTGCTTTAAGATTTGAGTTTTGTCGCCTACCAGGACGATCAAAGCCTTTGATCGAGATAGATACTTCTTGGCGACATCGTTGAGACCCTTTGCACTGAACCCTTGAATGTTGTTGATCTTCGCATCGATATCTTCCAATGAAACTCCAGTATCCAAAACAGAAGTTCCAATTCCAACAATGCTTCCAATTGAAGTGAAATCGGTAACTATGTCTGTCCGCATAATTTGAGCCGCCTTGTTGGCTTCGATGTCATCGATGTCTCCCTTTTCGATTCTGCCAATTTCGATCAAGAACTCCTTCAGTGACGCTCCGGTCACATCGGCTCTAACCGACGAACTCATGGTGAACCATCCTAGATAAGGATCAATGGAAAGTCGGGAACCGGCTCCGTACGTGTAACCCTTGTCTTCGCGTAAGTTTTGGTTCAACCGACTGGTAAAGCTGCCGCCGGTCACAACTCTGACTCCATCAAGAGCAAGGAAATCGGAGTCTTTCACCGTTACAGCAGGAAAGAGAAAATTCACGACGGTTTGGACTGCATTTGGCCGATCCACGATGATCAATCGAGCTGGTCTTTGGGGAATTGCAGGAATTGTAGTCGTCGCATTACCTTCGGAACTCCCTAACTGGGCTTTGCCTATTATTGTTGTAATGAATGTGTTTGCCGCGGAAGAATCCCAACCGCCGGCTCCAAAGAACTCAGGCTTCATTGACTGGATTTTCTTAGCCGTAGTAGCCACCTCTTCATAGGTGATCGATTTGATACTTTCCGGAGTTCCATTGATCGG
>JAYVHY010000314.1:0-7093 GCA_043770615.1 Armatimonadota bacterium
TTCTGCCCATCGTTGGTTCAAAATCAACATAGTGTCTGAACCTTTGACTGAAACTGGTTTGAAAGTCTTTCCGGCTACTGATACGCCAGCGATCAAGGCAATGCAAACCGATATGCCGAATGTGAGAGTTTTGATTTTCATAATTGGTTTTCCGTTATCTCCTTATTTTTTAGAACTTGAACTGAAGCCGGAAGGTGGTGACACCATATCGCAATTGGGCCTGACTGCCTCGTGATTGATCTTCGAACACCTCGTGAGAAGCCGTGAACTTCGCATTTGGGTTCAGATAGTGGGTGTATGCAGCGCCATATCCGCGAATGAAATTCTTGGATGAAGCGGTGTCCGGATCGAAACCTTCCATTCTTACATGGAATTGATTCGTCTTGTTGATGTTGTAGCCCAACTGGAGTTGGTATCCAGTCATGTCAGTTCTTCCTTTTGGAGTTGTTGGGGTGCCGGTTACGGGAACTCGATCCTTACCGATCATTGCTTCGCCACGGATGTACAGTTCTGGAAGTAGGAATCCGACATAGGTTCCGTCGACGTACACGAATTGTCGGTCTACTCTCGTGTGGGTTACCGCACCACCGCCCGTTCCAGTAATGATTTCTGGGCGCTGAGCCCTGAAGCCGGAAATGCCGAAGTCGTAATTCTTGCCGTAATGTCGAACGCCAGCAGAAACGCCAAGTCGGCTTTCAGGTGCAGGAGCTAGGGCAGATTGCTCTGGATCATTGAAACTGAGGGCATTCCATCCACCAAGGTGTACGAAGGTGTTTTCTGAGAGGCCGTATTTTAAGTTGACACCTCGACTGCGCTCGCCGTTAAACATTCTCGCATTGTAATTTGCTCGCTCAGGAAATTCTCGCTCGCTGGAAGATCGTTCCAATTCAAAGCCGAGAGGAATGGGCTGCTGACCTGCGGTGAGCTGAACACCAACTTTATCGATCGACGGCTCAATGTCGTAAATTAGAAACGCATCTCTTAACTGGGCATTGGTCTGGTTTGTACCAGTTGCTAGGTCGAAACTCCACTTTATTGATGTTTTCGGATCAATCGTTTGGGTTGATCCGATTCGGACTCGGCGTAAGTTGAAGCCGTCAGTTGCTCCACCCTTTTGGTCGGTGTCTCGGTATTGGAATTGGATGTACGTACCGTCTTTGTTCCTTTTGAGATCAAGAATGTCATTAGTCATGATTGGCAGGGCTTCGTTTTGTCCTTCAATCCAACCCTTGATGCCTTCAACATCATCGTGAACCTTTTTAAGCTGTTCACTGATATCAGCCATTTGCTTGACCATGTCTTGCATCAACTTAATTGCGTCATCGCTAGTTGGAAGTTTTCCAGAGGAGGCCAGTGCGCCAATGCTCTTAGTAACGACAACTGCCTTGTCCTTGAGTTCAGCCATTTCGGCATTCTTGGCCTCAAGCTTTTTAGCTAATTCTGCCTTCTGCTCTTTCGTCAGCTTCTGCTTCGTTGCCGGTGCGGTTGCTTCGGTTTTCTTGTCGTTTGCCTGGGCTGGTGCCTGCTGACCAAACCCTATGTTGGGTACGGTAGCCATCACAACGACTGCTGCTCCCATCCACTTCTTCGTCATATTCATATGCTTAAAATTCCTAATCAGGTCACCCCTGACGCAGAATAATATGAAGACCATTTGTTAAGGATGCGTTAATGGATGGTTAACGAATTTCGGCGTTTAGGTTCAAATCCTAAAGTTGCGACTCGACCTTAATCAAACCTTAATGATTCGGTGGCTTGATTTCCTTTGACTATGGAAGAGGCTCTAAAGCGGGTAGGTATAGTTTCATTTCGATGGAAAGCGAAAGAATGAGAACCGCTTTCGAAGCACTCTCTGATCCCATAAGGCTCAAGATTATTCAGTACCTCTCGGATAAGTACAAGGATGAACCGGGAGTGGGAGCACGCGAAGGAACGACCGAAGAGGAAATCTGCTTCCATATTGCCGAGACTTCGAGTAAATTTCTCACCATCACCCACCACTTACATGAACTTGAAGCTGCCGGACTAATTACAATTGGCAGAAAAGACAATCTCGTGACTTGTGCGCTTCGCCCTTATGTTTTTGGTGATCTTGCGAACGAGCTAGCGGCCATGGTTGCGACAGATGGTTGAGTTTGCTCGTTTTGCTCTACACCTGTTGGTTCGCGATTTGCCTAAGGGAGTTAGAGCTAGAACGCTGAAGTAGAATAGCTTAATGGGCTTTGACGCCAATATTTCACGAAAGAACTTCTTGGCGGCATCGCTAGCCGCGGCTTTTGCACCTTTTGAAGTCCTCGCTCAAAACCCGACACGGGCAACCTATACCGTTGAAGATGTGAAGGGTGCCGAACGGCTCTCTGGCATTTCTCTTACTGACGAGCAGCGCAAAGATGTTTTGCAGAGTCTTTCGGGTTCGAGGAGTGGGCTCGATTCGATTCGAAAAGCGGGAATAAGTAACGGAATTCCGCCCGCGTTTACCTTCGTGCCTCACGGTAAGAAACCGAGATCAGGATATAAAAATGACGTCAAGCCAACGTCCCCAAAGGCATTTGTCAAACCAACAAATCCCGAAGACATCGCGTTCATGACCGTCGCTGAGCTTGGCGTCCTAATCAAAACTAAGCAGCTCAAGCCAAGCGAACTCACCGAGATTTTCCTTGATAGGCTCAAACAGTACGGTCCTAAACTCAAGAACATTATTACGCTCACGGAAGATGTGGCTCGGCAACAAGCACAAGTCGCGGATGAAGAAATTGCCAAGGGAAAATACCGCGGACCACTTCACGGAATTCCTTATGGGATTAAAGACCTCTTCGCGGCGAAGGAATATCCTACGACCTGGGGAGCGGAACCTTACAAGAATCAGGTCATCGCTTATAACTGTGCGGTGGTCGAAAAGCTGTCTGCAGCTGGAGCGATTATGGTTGCCAAGACCAGCCTTGGGGCACTTGCTTACGGCGATATTTGGTTTGGTGGCCTGACACTGAACCCCTGGAATCCCAAGCAGGGTTCATCGGGTTCATCGGCGGGATCATCGTCGGGCACTGCGGCGGGACTTTTTGCTTTTTCGATTGGCACCGAGACACTTGGCTCGATCATTTCACCGTCTCAGCGGTGCCGGGTGACTGGCTTGAGACCAACCTTTGGCCGGGTTAGCCGTTACGGAGCGATGGCTTTGAGTTGGACCATGGATAAGGTTGGCCCAATTTGCAAAACGGCAGAGGATTGTGCGATTGTTTTTAGCGCCATTCACGGAGCTGACCCAAGAGACCCGATGTCGGTTGATTATCCGTTCACCTATCGATCAGCCGTTGATCTTAAGAAACTCAACATTGGGGTTGTTACTCCAGTAGGATTTAAGGAGGGCGATGACCTTTCGAAGGACCTTGGTACTGCGGGGACGATCCTCCGTAGCTTGGGAGCTACTTTCACGCCAGTCAAGATTTCTTCACCAACTCAAGGTGTTAGTGAGGTTCTGACCATTGAGGCGGCGGCGGCGTTTGACGAGATTACTCGCGACGGGCGGGTCGATACCATGAAAGGTTCGCTTTGGCCACCCGCCTTTCGGGCGTCATCGATGCTAACTGGCGTGGACTACATTCAAGCGATGCGGGCTCGGACGACGGTTATGCATCGCTTTGAAGAGGAGTTAGGTTCGCTGGATCTGATTATTGGCAGTGCTGGGTTGGGTGATCTCTTGGTCACGACGAACCTGACCGGGCATCCTCAGATCTTTATTCCGATGGGACTGAATGAACAAGGACGCCCGATTGGGGTTTCGTTGATCGGTCGATTGTACGAAGAAGGGACGATCCTTGCGGTCGGGAATATGCTTCAGCAGGCGACGAGCGTTTATCGGAAGCGTCCGGACTTGAGCCAGTTGGTTTAGTTATGAAAAAAAGGGTCTTTAACCGGAAGAAACCCAAGGTTGGGAAATACCTGCTACCGTACATCGGCACTGGTATTGTTGGGTCTATAGTTCTTACCGTCCTAGTTAAAGGCTTATTTTTTCTCAGCCCGTCCGGCATCTATGAAAAAATATCATGGAGTGCTACTGCCTTGATAGTGATTCCAATTTATTCAGTGATGTTGACCTACCAGGGACTAAAATTGTTTCGATCCAAGGCGCGAGTCGAAATAGAAGGGGAAATAGTTTCCGAATTTGATCAATCTGCCAAGCTTATAGCGCGTGGGGCACTTAGTCATGTAAGGGCGCTTGAGCAGGTCCGAGTATCCAAGAGGGATGCATTTATTGTTCGGTTCGCCAATGGTAACTTTGTGTTGATCGGCGAAGGCTGGGAGAATGCAAAAGAACTAAGTGACTTCGTCATTTCTTGTTCTGGCGTTACGCCGACATTGATTGGCAAGTTCTCGCTGGTAGAGCTTGGCAAAGAGATGCAGAGCCGAAAGCCAATCGATCCGGACCAAATGTTTTCTCCTTATCCAAGGTAGATTTTGTTCTTTGACCATTTCACTGTTTTCGGACCTATTAGCCTCAAAAGCTTCGTCTCTTGGATTCCGCAAGGGTTGTCTCCTTCGTCGCACTTGAGGCAGCCAGGAACAATAAATCCCGAGACCCTCTATTCAATCTGCGGTTTTACCGTGAAATTTGCCTAGGCTCAGTAACTTCCTCGCTCTTGATCCGTCTTTTCTAATCGTGACTAATCGCTTTGTTTCTGCGTTTCTCGTTCTCAGTTTTGTCGGCGTTTGTTTTTCGTATCAGGGTGGCGGTGATCCCGGTCTCGGCAAAGGAAAACCTGACGAAAAGGAGCGCGTGATGGTCAAGATGGCGGTGCAAATTCCGACCCCTAGGGAAGAGGAGATCGTTCTCATCCTTAGCGCCGGCGACTTTGCCGTACTGAAAATGGGGCAAATGGCAACCATTCCTGATGGAGAGAAATTCCGAACACTCGTCGGCGAAAAGGCAAGTTTCTCGTTCGTCGAAAAGGGAGAAACAAGTGGCAACAACTTCTGGAAGGTCATGCGACGCTAGTCGCACAACCCATTGTTTGAAAATCTAATCAATTTGCTCGGTGACGGTTTCGATGCAACATCTCGGTGGCGAGAAGGATTCGGACGATTGGAGTCCAAAGGAGAGTGAGTCCGATTATGAAGCTCGCCATAAAGGCTGGCGAAAAGTTATATCTGACCATTTCCTGTCGAAATGACCCCGTGTAGAACAAAACGGCAGCTAACAGGGACGAAAGGAGAAGTGAACCTAGGATCGAGCCTCTTCCGATGGTTTGCTTCGAAAGAACTTCAGAATGAAGCTGTCGGCGGATCAACATTGATGCCAAAATTACCCTCAAGGTATTGACGCCCCAAACAATTGTCAACCATTCAGCCGCGGTAGGTCCATGTTGTTCACTATAGGGATTTCTCCGAGCCAAAATCACCCAGGCTCCTATGTATAAAGCAATCGATCCAATTGGGTAGCCGTATCGAAGCCAGGTCTTGCCGCTTAACTCGGTCCAATACCCGATGACAAAGTTGCGCCACGTGAGCATAATCATGACGAAGAAGAAGCAAAGCGATAGGACGATAAATCCCGGATTTAGGTACGAAAGGAGCATCTGAAATATGGTCGAGTCTTCACGAATTGTGATTTGTCCATTGAGGTCAAAAACGCCCGCCCGAAGAGGCAACATAGCAATGAATTGAATGAAGATCACTCCCCAGGCCAGTAGTGAACTCTTCATTGCCACCCATAGTTTTTGTGCAACCAATCCACCATCGGACATCGGTCTAGCTCCGAAGAACAGTATGAATGTTCTGTCAGAGTGCTTGACGTCGGTTCGACGGGCTCCGCAACCCACAATAAGGGCAATCACTGGCAAAAGGAAAACGAGCAGAGGAGCATACGAATGGATGATCGGCCATACCATAGGATAGAGGCCGTCTTTGTTCGGCCCTTGAGCCGTCGTTGGGGTCATGAATCCCCGTTGGAGATATATTTCGACGGAGAATATCACGCAGCAGAATAGGACTAAACATGGCAAAACCAGCCCTTGCTGACGCCATTCATACCATCTCTGGGCCGCGTCGGCACTGGGGAACTTGAGCCATTTCGTTTGTTTTAGAACTCGGGCTGAAGTGATTGTTGGCTTTAGAGAAAAGATCTGATTTTTCCCTTGCCTTGCCATGGCAACCCCGTGATATGCGATCGCATAACAGGAAAAAATGAAAATCCAGAGGTATTCACAAACTACTGTTTCGCTTACTTTGTCTGATAGGGGGACACAGACGTAGTAGACCAGGGTTGGCAGACCGATCAGAGTCAGAACTAGCTTCGAATATGGCACTCCTAGGGGGTACCAAAACAAAGCTTGAAGCATCGCCAGCGTCGCAGTAACGAGGATGACTGGCCAATAAATCGGAAAATCTGGATAGTATCCATGTATCAAGTTAGTGATCGCTAGGCCCGAAATGAGGAATACCACGGTTCCAATCAACATCGGCACAAAAACCAATTGGTATGTCCGCAGAGGCAGCGTGAACATATGGGTCGGATAAGCAGACCCTTGGATACCAACATCGGTGTCTTGGTACATGAATATTCCGGTCAACGCCAAATAACAGAAAATGAGAAACACTGATGCGACAGCAAACACGGCTGGGTGACTATCATTTCCGTTAAAGCGAATAACCACGAGGCCATAAAAGGCAAAGTAGCCAGCGATTAGAATGAGCCAACGGCTGTTTCGTTGCCAGATCGACCATGCCAGAGTTCTTGTGGCGATCATGCTGCCCCCACTTGAGCGACGAAGATCTCTTCGAGAGATAGGCCAGCTCGTTCGACGATTTGGGCATTCCACTTACTCGCAGCGTCGTCAAGAACTTTTGGGTTACCGCAAAACGTTAGGTGCCATTCCCTGCCGCTTCCCGCCCAAGTTAAGCTGCCCGCCAATTCGGGGTGTTGGCTTATTGGATTTTCGAACAAAAGAGTTGCTCGATAGTGACTTTCCTTGACTGCGTCTAGGTCATCCGAGATCAATATCTTGCCGTTTTTGACCATCGAGATTTGGTCGGCGACCCGTTCTACTTCGCTCAGCAAATGGCTCGAGAACAGGACGGTTCGACCGTCGTCGGCGAT
>JAYVHY010000315.1:0-3203 GCA_043770615.1 Armatimonadota bacterium
TTCAAGGGAACTGCTGGTAACACAGTTATTAACAGCGATGGCCATGGATTTGGTAGCACCGGCAGCGGCGCTGGCATTGATTCATTGACCGTTCTTCACGAATTGGGACTCAACATTTCAGCAAGCAATGTTGTTGGAGAACTCGTTGTAGGAAACATGCTCGGAAACGGTAACACTGGTTTCAACAACGGATCCTCAACATTCTCAGCTAACGGTACCAACTACAATAGCGGAAACAACAATACAAACGTCTATCTCAATCGATTGTACGCAACAATGAATGATGGAATTGGCGGATTGAACTTCGATGCTAAGATTGGCCGACAAGGTCTTAAGCTTGGTAGCTTTGTTCTTCAGCGACCAGACACCACCACGTTCTACTCACAAGATAGAATGGACAATGGCGAATACACCATGGACGGAGCTTCATTCAAGTTCGGTCTCGGTGCAAACACCGATCTTGGATTGTTCTTGGGTCAAACCAACAACAATGCAGGAACTTCTGGCACTGGCATCATGCCAATGCTAATCGGTGAGCCACAGTCAGCGGTGAACAATGGTTTCAACGCAGCTTTGAGCGTTGCTCGAACCATGGGTGCAACCCTTGGATTCAAGCTTGGCGAAAATGGTCACCTTGGCCTTTCATTCGTTGACTTCGATTCAAACACACTTGCTAATACTCCTGGGTCCAACCGACTCGAAGTATTTGGTGCAGATTTGGGCTATAAGCTTTCTGACAGCATCAGCTTGATGGCAGGTACTGGTCGATCACAGTTCAAGGCCGGAACCAGCAATGTTTCCTTCGGTAAGAACACTCGAACCAACTTTGGTGTTGACTGGATGGCAGGCTCACTTGGCCTTAATTTGGGCTACTCAGAAGTTGGAAGCGGATACGTTGCACCAGGTTCATGGAGCAAGGTAGCTGTTTACCACAACCTTAATGACTTGAAGACCACTTCGATCAAGGGTCATTATGGATTGAGCGACAAGCTCACCATTAGAGGCGGTTACGTCAAGGGTGACCAGATGTCAGTTACGAACAAGGATGCAGTTAAGAGCACAACTCTTGGCGCAGACTTCAAGATTAACAGCAACTGGACTCTTATGGCAGATTACGAAGACACCAAGTTCAAGGGTGGTTTTGTTGCTGACGGAGCTGCTCCTCAATTCAAGTTCACCACACTTGGTTTCGGATATGACATGGGTGCAAACACCATGTTCAAGTTGTTCTACCAAATGAGTGACATCAAGGGATTGGCTCCAACGTCTAACATGTACGGAAGTAGCACCCTTGGCGCGATCAAAGGCAGCCAAATCGGCGCACAATTCTCAGTTAAGTTCTGATCTTAACTGTTAATGAAAAAAAGAGACCTCAACCTTTTGGTTGGGGTCTTTTTTTGCTTCATCCTACCGCTCATTCGGTTAAACTTTGTGCATGAAGCTCTTATCGGGTGCTCTCGCCCTTGTGCTTGCGTCAGTCAGTGTCGCCTCGACGATTAAACGAATGCAATTCCCTGCCATTTCTCCCGATGGCGCGACAATCATCTTTAGCTGGCAAAATGACCTCTGGTCGGTTTCCAGAACTGGCGGAATGGCGACAAGACTAACCGTCCACGCATCGATAGATTCTCGACCAGTTTGGTACCGCGATGGCTCACGACTAGCCTTTGCCTCAGGACGCTACGGAAGTACCGATGTCTTCACAATGAAGCCAGACGGAACCGATATTCGAAGGGTCACCTATGACTCCAGCTCCGAAATCCCAACTTCAGTGTCTCCGGACGGACGTTTTATTTATGGCCAAACTAACCTTTGGAGCCGAGGAGACATTTTCCGGGTTCCAACTGGAGGTGGCGACCTTCAGCGAATGACCAGTCATACGTTTGAAGCTCCATTTGCACCATACGTTTCCTCCGACAGCACAAAAGTGTACTACAACCGAGGTGCTTACCGAGAAACGTCATGGCAAAAGCCAACGATGCAGTCTTCTGCCCTTCCCGAGATTTGGGTTGCCGATAACACCGTTCCGCTCTCAAATCACAAGCGATTAACCAACAACGAATACACCGAACTAACCCCGCAAGTGATGCCAGATGGCACCATCTACTCGGTAACAAACCGAAGCGGGTATCCAAACATATGGAGGCTCGGCAAGGGCGACAAAGAACTCACGCACCACAAAAATGGCACCAGCCGAAACCTTACGGTTACCAAGGATGGAAAGTACATCGCCTACGAATTTGAGTCGACTCTTATGGTTCTGGATACGGCTGCGGAAACAACATCCGAAGTCATTGTAACTGTTCCAGACGATGATCGAATCAATCCCATGCAAGAGGTTTCGCTAACCGGTGGGATTCAACAAATGTCGGTTTCACCCGACGGAAAGAGAATTGCTGCCTATGCTCGGGGAGATATCTTCTTATTGCCCGAAAAAGGCGGGACAACTCGTCGGTTAACCACTAGCCCAATGCGAGACTTCAATCCGCAGTGGCTAGATGCCAAAACCGTAATCTACACTGCGATGGACGGCACGCTCCGACACCTCAAATCGGTAGGAATTGATGGCGTAATCAAGGATTTTGCCAGCGATCCAAAGCTTGACGTCCACAGCGCATCTGTTTCGCCAGATGGAAAAATGGTCGCCTACCACAAGGGCGACAGCGAGATCTGGGTTTCGGATGTCACCGGAGTTGGTGCCCGACTTTTGGTCAGGGGCAACTTCAGAAATGCCCTTGACGCTGGCACACCTGTGTTCTCTTGGTCGCCAGATAACAAGTATCTCGCAACAACGTTCATCGAGGGTCGTCGAACTGATGTCGCACTTGTTGACCTAAGGAGCGGCAAGAAAATGGTTGTCGCTAAAATGGTTGATCGACCACAGAAAGGCGATGTCTCGGTTCCACAATTCCTCTCCTCAGGACGAGGGCTCTTTTTCACATCACCAGAATTTGATGAGCCGGACCTGTTCATCGTTGATCTGATTCCAGCCGACATCACCTTCACCGAAGATGATCTCGATAAGATCGACAATCCGCCGTCAAAAGACAAGCCGCCAGTCGAAGTCAAAGTATACGAACCAAATCTCAATCAGCGACTTCGACGATTAACCACGAAGGGTTGTGCCGGAGCTGCGCCAGGACCTGATGGAAAATCGATCTATGCGGTGACCGATGCTGGCCTCCAACAAATAAATGCTTCAA
>JAYVHY010000316.1:0-35362 GCA_043770615.1 Armatimonadota bacterium
TCGCACGGGCTTGTTCCGCAATTTGTTTACGCCAAATACCCTCATGCGGCTGGTTTGCCCAAGGACTTGGCCTTCCGATAATTTCCAATATGAAGGTGCGATGTAATCCCATGTCGGAAGCTTACGCTATCCATTTGTCATCTTACTTGGTAGCCAAGCTTTGCGAAACGCGACCAGGAATCTCCACCAATTCTCAGAAACTACCTTTACCAGGTAATTGTTCATTTCCCCATCACGTTTCAAAGCTTTATAGTAGAAACGTTGGGGCCTGGTCCAATTCATCCTTCGCTACCCCGAAAGATCAAGGTTCACACGTTCACCGAACGTGCTGGCTCGGTTTGAGATCAATGCCTAATGGAACCGTCGGTTTCCACCGAACCTAGGATCGGCGCCGACAGCAACGCTGGGAATCCTGAGTAGACTTACCGGGATGGTTCGCGCGCTACACTTGGTTGAGATAGGGGCAGCGTCAAGAAAAATGCTCCTCAGTATCGCGGTACTTGTGTCTACTAGCTGGGGGCTGGCCTTCGGCCAAGGGGCGCTGGGGCAACTCGACAAGATGGTCGCCAGCCGTGGAACGTCCGCTGATTTTCACTTCGTTTCCAATCAGTCCGTTGCAGACCTTTATGTGGACCCCCTCGACAGTGAGACCGCACTTCTTGTCGCCGGTTTGTTTGCGGACGACGTCGCAAGGGTCACAGGGCGAAGACCCCGCGTTCATATGGACTCCAACCCCGCTGCCCCTCGGTGCGTGATTGCAGGCACGATCGAAGGCAATCGGATGATCAAGAACCTGATCAAACAAAAGAAGATCGATGTCTCTTCTATTAAAGGGAAGTGGGAAAGTTGTCTTATCCAGGTCGTCGACCACCCCTTGCCCGGAGTCGAAAAAGCCTTAGTAGTCGCCGGTAGCGACCGCCGTGGAACCGCGTACGGGCTCTTCGAGCTATCGAAACAGATGGGAGTTTCTCCGTGGTATTACTTTGCCGATGTTATTCCCAAGAAGGCGGAAGACATCGCCGTAAGGGCGGGCCGCTATGTTCAAAATTCGCCCTCGGTCCGATATCGCGGCATCTTCATCAACGACGAAATGTGGGGTCTGAGACCGTGGGCTATGAAGACCCTGGCACCCGAGGAGGGGCACGGCTTAGGTCCCAAGACCTACAGCAAAATTTTCGAGCTGATGCTGCGTCTCAAGGCCAATTACCTCTGGCCCGCCATGCACGACGGAGTAGGGGGGACTATCCCTTTCAACTACTACGAGCAAAACAAGGTGGTGGCCGACCGGTATGGCATCGTTATGGGATCGTCCCACATCGAACCCATGCTTCGGAACAACATCGGCGGTGCCGAGTGGGACCGGGAATACCCCGGTGAGCCCTGGGACTACGTCGCTAACAGGGATCACATTTACAAGTATTGGGAGGATAGACTCAAGTCGAATGGTCAGTACGAAAACGTCTACACCGTCGGTAAGAGAGGAAAAGACGACTATGCCGGAAGTGAAATCACGCCGCCTGTCCTGGAGCGGATCATTGCGGACCAGCGGGAGATTCTTCGGAAGTGGGTCAACAAAGACATCACTCGCGTTCCTCAAGTGCTTATTGCTTACACCGAGGTGCTCTCACTTTACAACAAGGGACTGGCTCTGCCCGAAGACATCACCATCTGCTGGCCCGACGACAACTATGGCTATATTCGCCAGCTTCCAGACGCCAAGGAACAGAAGAGACCCGGTGGTTCGGGGGTCTACTATCACTTCCAGTGGTTGAACGGAGCCTCCAATGCCTACACCTGGTTGAGCACTACGTCATTGGGGCTAACCTGGGAGGAAATGAAGAAGGCTTACGATCATCAGGCGAGGAGCCTCTGGGTTGTGAACGTAGGCGACATTAAGCCCGCGGAAATTGGAATCGAGTACTTTATGCAACTGGCATGGGACACTTCGCGTTGGGATACTCCCGATATTCGGGGATTTTTCATCCGGTGGGCTACCCGAGAGTTCGGACAACAGTATTCGGCCACGATCGCGAATCTGATGGAGAGACACTACGAGCTGAACTTTGTCCGGCGACCTGAGCACATGGTGATGCAGCTTCCAGACAAGTCCCTGAAGTGGGATTGGTTCAGTCTGGTCAACTATAACGACGAGGCGCAGCTTAGGGTTGACGCTTTCGAAAAGCTCGTCAAAGACGTCGATCATGTGTACCAGGGACTCCCTACCAAACTGAAGGATTCGTTCTTCGAGATGGTTCTCTACAATGTGAAGTGCGCGGCCCTCCACAACATGAAGGTGATCTATGCGCAGAAAAGTGCCGCCTATGGTGCCGAAGGAAGAGCGAGCGCGGCGGAATACGCAAAGAAAGCTCGGGATTTGGCGACCGAGATTTCCAGAATTAATGAACAATACAACACTGGACTGCCCACGGTGGGCGGCAAGTGGAACCACATGGCGTCTCTTCCTGGTCCATGGGGCGGGCAGGGGCGGCAGTGGGACATGCCTCCTCTCAGCGACTACGTGGGTATGGGACCCTCTGACTTGGGGATCAGTCTGGAAGGCGGGCGTCAAGATTCAGTTGCCGACCTCAGTGGATACACGCGGGGCCGGCGCTTCATCGATCTTTTCAACAAAGGTAAGGGCTCCCTTCGCTGGAAAGCGATTCCTTCGGAACCCTGGTTAAAACTCGACCGGAATGCTGGCTACTTTACCGGCGAGCAACGCCTTTGGGTCAGCGTTGATTGGCAACGGGCCCCAAAAGGCAGCGAAGTCAGCGCGACCATCGACTTCGAAACCAGTGGCGGCAAAAGGCAGATATCGGTGCCGGTTTTCAATCCGGCGCAGCCTGCTCGCAACTCGGTAGAGGGCTTCGTGGAGAGTCACGGCTGCGTGAGCTTGGAGGCCGAGCACTTCACGCACAAACTTGATCGTGGCAATGTAGCATGGCAGAAGATCGTGGGGCTCGGACGGAACGGGACCTGCATGGGGGTGTACCCGACAACAGTTGAAAGTCAATCGGAACCAGACGCCATCGTCGCTCATAGCCCGGCCCTCGAGTACGACTTCTACTTATTTAAGACCGGCGAGTTCGATCTGGAAGTTGAGTGTCTCCCAACTTATCCCGTCGCCAAGGGTCGAGGAGTCCGCTTGGCGGTGAGCTTGGACAACGGGAAACCCCAGATCCTCTTGGGAAGAGGGAGTGACGTTCTTGCCAACCTCCGGCGGATCGGCACCTCCTTACGTGTAGCATCCCCCGGTCCCCACAGACTGACCGTCTATATGGTTGATCCCGGAGTTGTCATTGACAAAATCATCCTCTACACGGCACCTCGTGTAGCCTCTTATCTCGGTCCTCCCGAATCGTTCAGAGGTTCTGGAGTCGCAGGTAGAAAGCGTATGCTGGACGGAACGAAGGACTTGGGCGAGCACTTGAACCTCCGCAGAGATACCCATCAAATGATGCGAACTTCCATGAGCAGTTCCGGAGTTTCAACTGAAGATCGATAAAGTCTGTTCGCTCGGGCACTATTGTCAGTAAGGCCAATGATTAGAGCAGGCTGGTCGGAAAAAGTTCATGTGCCCGACTTTTGTTGGCAGATGTATAATGGTCAGACACTGGGTGAGTACCCTGGACCTTATGAAGCATCAGACCATTCTTTTGACTGCGATTTTGGCGACCACATTCTTGTCAAAGGCGTCCAATGGGCAAAAGGCGGTCAGCCTACTTCCAGACGCGAGTTTTTCGGGTTGGGTGAAGCGAGGCGGAAATGCCAACTACGTTGTCGAAGGAAACGAAGTCATCGGATCAAGCGTTCTCAACTCGGGCAACACATTCCTTTGCACTGAGAAGACATATAGTGACTTCGTCCTCGAATATGATTTTAAAGTCGATCCTCGTCTGAATTCTGGAGTTCAAATTCGCAGTGAATGTTTTGACCAAAAGACTCAGGTGATATGGAACGGCAAGACTTTTGATACTCCAGCCAAGCGAGTTCACGGCTACCAAATTGAGATTGATCCCGAAGTGACGCGTGACCGATGGTGGTCGGGAGGAATATATGACGAAGCGAGGCGAGACTGGCTTTTTCCTGGGGCTCTCGGTGGAGATAAAATGGCGTTTACCGATGCGGGACGTAAACTGTTTCGGCAAGGTGATTGGAATCATGTTCGAGTTGAAGCGATTGGCGAATCGATCAAGACCTGGTTTAACGGCAAGCCTTGCGCGGCGATTAAAGATTCGATGACCTTGCGCGGATTTATTGCTCTACAGGTCCACGGAATTGGCAACGACAAGACGAAGGAAGGCGCTCAGGTCCGGTGGCGCAATATCACGATTAAGGATATAACTCCAAAGGACAATAGTCTGACTAAGGAAGAAAAGACCGTCGGTTGGGAGATGCTGTGGGATGGGAAGACTAACAAGGGTTGGCGCGGGGCGAAATTGGATGCTTTTCCCGCGAGTGGCTGGGAAATTAAGGAAGGTGTCCTATCCGTTTTTCCTTCCGGGGGAGCCGAATCTGCCACCGGTGGCGACATCGTCACTACGAAGCGATACGGTCAGTTTGAGCTTCAGTTGGACTTCAAGATCACGGAAGGGGCGAACAGCGGAATCAAATATTTCTGTGAGCCAAACCTTGATCCGATCACCGGTACTGGGGCAAAGACGAAGACCGGATCAGCGATTGGTCTTGAGTTTCAAATTCTCGACGACGAAAAGCATCCTGACGCCAAACTTGGGCGCGACGGAAATCGGACAGTAGGGTCGCTTTACGACCTCATCACACCAGCGAAATCCAAGAAAACCCATGTCATTGGTAGCTGGAATCATGCCTATATCATCGTCAATGGACCACACGTTGAGCATTGGCTGAACGGACAAAAAGTGCTCGAGTACGAGCGGGGCTCGGATGCTTTTCGGGAACTCGTTCGGCAAAGTAAGTACAAGTCAATTCCCGGTTTTGGGGAATGGCCGGATGGTCATATCTTGCTCCAAGATCACGGAAATAACGTCTCCTATAAAAACATCAAAATTCGAGTATTGAGACCGAGCAGATCATGAACAAAAAGAACCTCCCAATAAATAGTTCTGGCCAAATCGACAGGCGAACTTTTCTTCACGGCGTATTAGCCGCGGGAGGATATGCTGCGCTTCCTTCGATCGGAGTATTTGGTGCCGCATCCCGGAGGCGCCCAATATCGCCAAACGAAAAGATCAACCTCGCGTGCGTTGGAGTTGGCAACCGAGGGAGCGACGATATCAAGGCCTTTCAAGAAACCGGGCTTGTGAATATCGTTGCGATTTGTGACACCCAATTGGGCGCGAAGCACACTTTGGATTCGATCAACGGATTTCGTAATTCTGAAGGGTTTCAAGATTTTCGAAAGATGTTCGACAAAATGAGTAATCAGATTGATGCTGTCTGCATTGCTACACCAGATCACTCCCATTTCGCCGTTGCTATGGCGGCAATGTCTTTGGGCAAGCACGTGTATGTTGAAAAGCCAATGGCTCATAGTTTCCGTCAAATCGAACTCATGATGGCCGCAGAAAAGAAGTACAAAGTAGCTTGCCAGATGGGTAATCAAGGACACTCTGAAGCGAATTATTTTCAGTTCAAAGCTTGGACCGACGCCGGAATCATCAAGAATGTCACCAAAATTACGGCGTTTATGAATAGCTCTCGACGCTGGCACGGCATGACTGTGCCTGACTTCATGCCCGGGCAAGAGTTGCCAGAGTTTTTAGACTGGGACTCTTGGATTGCTACCGCCAAAGAGCACGCCTTCAATCGAGCCTATCTCAATGGTGATTGGCGATCTTGGTATGAATATGGAGATGGTGCTCTCGGAGACTGGGGAGCACATATTTTTGATACTGCCCACGAATTTTTGCACCTTGGCTTGCCAACCGAGGTTGATCCTGTTTTAATCCAAGGACATAGTCCTTTCATTTTCCCACAGGCCACGACCCTTGCCTTTCGGTTCCCCAAAAGGGGAAGTATGCCGCCGCTCGAGTTAACGTGGTACGACGGACAAAAGAATCTTCCACCGCTACCCGCTACATTTGGCGGAGCCGTTGTTGACCCAAATATTCCTCCGCCAACTTCCGGAACTATTGACACGAAAGTACATCCGCCGGGCAAGGTGATCTATGGTGAGGGGCTGACCTTTAAAGGAGGCTCCCACGCATCGACACTGCAGATCATCCCTAAGGATGCGGCAAACGATCTCAGCCTTCCAAATGTTCCGAAGACCCCTTCGAACCACTACGTTAATTTCGTTCGAGCCTGTAAAGGTGAAGAGACATGCCGATCAAGCTTTGCCATTGCTGGACCGCTCTGCCAGACCATGGCGATTGGGGTTATTGCTCAACGAGTGAATGCTAAGTTGAAGTTTGATTTACCGCGTAAGCAGATTACGAACCACAAGTTCGCCAATGAACTTCTAAAAGGGGTTCCGCCTCGAAAGGGCTGGGAACAGTACTACAAAATGTGATCACTTTGTGTTGCCGTGAACTAAACCGAATCCATTGCCGCTGAAAGTTTCGACATTGTAGTTTTGGCGTTGCCAAATACCATGATGGTGTTCGGATTTATAAAGAGTTCGTTATCAATTCCAGCAAAGCCTGGACTCATTCCTCGCTTGAGGACGATGACAGTTCGCGCTTTGTCGACATCTAGTATCGGCATTCCATAGATGGGGCTTGCTTTATCATAGCGTGCCGCCGGGTTTACAACGTCATTGGCTCCGATAACAAGGGCAACGTCGGTTTCGGCGAATGCGGAATTGATTTCGTCAAGGTCAAACAGTTGATCGTAGGAGACATCAGCTTCAGCGAGAAGCACGTTCATGTGTCCAGGCATTCGACCCGCGACCGGGTGGATCGCATACTTTACATCAACATCTCGTTCGACCAATTTTGCCGCGAACTCCTTGACTACGTGCTGGGCTTGAGCCACCGCCATTCCATAGCCGGGAACGATGATCACACTTGAGGCGTTGCTGAATATGATCGCAGCATCCTCAACCGAATAGCTGCGAACACTCCCAGTCTTACCAGAACCTAAACTCGCTTCTGATGTTACTCCCGCTCCAAATGCGCCAAAGATAACATTGCTCAATGGGCGATTCATGGCTTTACACATGCCAAGAGTGAGAATTAAGCCGCTTGCGCCAACCAAGCCTCCCCCAATAAGCAAAGCCGTATTGTTCAGAACGAATCCGGCCAATCCGGCCGCGCAGCCGGTGAAAGAGTTGAGCAGAGATATGACAACCGGCATGTCGGCACCGCCAATTGGGAGCACCAAAGTAATGCCAAGCAACAAAGATAGCCCCAGCAATCCATACACCAGCGGGCCGGAATAGGTGCCTCCCAGCAAGAATCCCATGATTACCATCACGGCAACAAAAAAGATCAGGTTGAGGAGTTTCTGTCCAGGCCAAGTAATGGGACGTCCAGACAGGATTTCTTGAAGTTTGCCATAGGCAACCATGCTGCCCATGAAGCTGATTGCACCGATAAAGAGGCTTAGTACCGTCGTTAGAAGCGGCACGATTTGGGCATTACCATTTGCAAAGAGATGGGGATACTCAACCACCGCAACCAGAGCAACCGCACCACCGCCTAGTCCATTGAACAACGCGACCATTTGTGGCATGGACGTCATCTGAACCTTTCGAGCAGACCACGTGCCGAGGACTGAGCCAACAACAAATGCTAATGCTATCCATTGAAAGTTTCCAAGGGAATTTCCTTGTTCGTCCTTGATGAAAAAGGTTGCCAATACTGCTAGGGTCATTCCCGACGCCGCAAGGAGGTTTCCTTGGCGAGCCGTCTTTGGACCGTTCATGAGCTTGAGAGCAAGCATGAACGTAATTGCGGTAATGAGGTAGCAAATGTTAATCAGATCTGCGTTCATTTATCCACCTTCCTTGGTTTTCGTTTAAACATTTCAAGCATTCGGTCCGTTACGACGAAGCCACCTACAACATTGAGGACGCCGAACAGAGTTGCGAGAAATCCAAGGACTAATGACGCAGTATCATGGGCTCGCCCTAGCACAATGATTCCGCCAACCAGGATAACGCCGTGGATGGCGTTTGTGGCAGACATGAGGGGAGTGTGGAGAGTTTGCGGGACTTTGGCGATGACTTCGAGTCCGACGAAGACGGCAAGAATGAAGATCGTAACTACGGCGATTAGAGTCATTGTTAGCTTCCTGGGCGCTCTAAACCGAGCCGGATTACATCGTGAACAATTTTGCCTTCAAATGTCACCAGCGTGCCTCGGATGATTTCATCTTCCATGTCGTGGTTGAGGACACCCCCTGTAAGGATCGTCCCCATGAGCGAGACAAGATTCTTTGAATACATTTTGCTGGCATCGTTTGCCATCGTAGATAGCAGATCGGTACTTCCGATAATCGTGACATTGTGAGCTTTGGTGATTTCCCCTGGAACCGTGAATTCACAGTTGCCCCCTGAAGGCGCCGCAAGATCTACAATGACTGATCCGGGCCTCATTTTCTTGATCATTTGATCGGTGATGAGTGTCGGAGCCCTTTTGCCGGGACTAACGGCGGTTGTGATGACACAATCAACGTTTGGCAGCCGAGATGCAATGAGCTCAAGTTCTCGGGAATGGGTGTCGCCAGTAACCTCTTTGGCATAGCCTCCCACGTCCTCGGCTTCTTCGCTCAGGAGCGACAGCCCTACAAATTTTCCACCGAGCGATTCGATCTGCTCCTTAACGGCAGGTCGAACATCAAAGGCTTCAACAACGGCTCCCAAGCGTCGACAAGTTGCAATTGCTTGCAAACCGGCAACGCCAGCACCAATTACCAAAACACGGGCTGCGGGCATGGTACCTGCAGCGGTCATGAGCATCGGGAAAAATTTCGGAAGATGGGTAGCGCATAGGAGTGCGGCTTTATATCCCGCGATGGTACTCATGGAGCTGAGTGCATCCATGCTTTGCGCCCTAGAAATCCTTGGCATTAAGTCAATTGCAAAGGACGTAATGTTTTTTGTTCTAAGCGCTTCGATAATTGCAGGGTTGGAAGATGGGCTGAGAAAGCTTACAGTTATGGCTCCCGATTTCAATTTTGCAATTTCCACTTCAGCCGGAGGAAGCACTTTGAGGAGAATATCGGCATCAGTCAGATCGCCTCCAATTGTCGCTCCACTGGCCTCGTACGCACTATCTAGGATATGCGAACCAAGTCCCGCGCCTGCTTCAATCGTTAAAGAATGACCGCGCGAAATGAGCTCCTTCACGCCATCTGGCGTTAAAGCGACTCTGCTTTCTTCAGCAATAGATTCCTTTGGCACGACAATGTGCATAATTCGATTTGAACCGAGTTCAAAGTTACCCGATCCGACCCTTTAATTGTAATTTGCCCGAACTGCTTGTTGACAGACCGAAATCTGGATTTGCGAATAAGCAGCTTGGCTTGTAAAGGAACCCCAAACGAAAAAGAGGCGATAGGTATGACCTTATCGCCTCTTTTCAATTTGAGAAACTTACTTGAGTAGCTTTACTCCAAGGAATGAGCTAAATGTGTTAAGGACAAACGCAGAGTTGACGATTGACTGCAATTGAGTTGCATCAGGAGTGTTGGTTTCTGGAATGTAAACCAAATCGCCTGGCATCAACTTAACGTTTTGAGCATAATCTCCACTCTTGATGTATTTCACGAAGTCGGCGTTGATTCTTAGATACTCGCCAGGACGTCCAGGGAGTTCTCGGAGAATGAAACACTTCGAAAATCGAGAAAGGTATCGAATCTCGCCACCAGCAATTCCGATGGCATCTTGGAGCCTCATCGTTTCTCGATAGGGATAAAGCCCTGGAGCGCGAATAGCACCCAAAACCAAGATTCGATTTTTCTGTTCTCGCGGGATATCGAGGATATCGCCATCCTTCAGTTCAAAGTTTTGTGAATTGTCGCCCAATACAGTCATTGCGTACAAATCAATTGGCACTAATTCCTTCGAACCTTGACGTCGCAATGTTGCTTTCCGCAAATCTGTGGAATCAGGCACCTCTCCACCACTGGCACTGTAAAGCGTCATGACGGTATCTCCTGGACGGAAATAAAATTCTGTCGAACGTTGAACTGCTCCGGTAACGTTTGCCTTCAGTTTTCGATAACTGATGATCGAAACAGAAACAATCGGGTCTCGAAGCTTCAGCTTGGAAACGTACAACTTGTAAAGTTCAATCTCGACTTCGGAGACGGTTTTCCCTTCAACCCTAATATTGCCTACAAACGGAGCGCCAATATATCCGTCAATACCAACAGGAATATCAGCACCTATTTGTTGCTGATTGAAGACCTGAATCCTAACAATATCCTCTGGTTTCAGCTTATACGCCTTTTCATCGAAGGAGCCTTGCGCCAACAATGAACTCGCTAAAATGCCGAGTAAAGAAACCAAAATGAAAATCTTCCCTAAGCTTTTTTTAACCACAATTCCCTTGAACTTAGATTTTAACATATTTCTGCCTTTCAAGTTTTTTCCTTCGCCCTTCGATTACAATCGTAAACTCTCCTTTTGAAGGTACGTCGGTCTCATTAGGAATTGTCGGCAGTTCTGAACGGAAAACTTGCTGATTTCTTTTGGTTATTTCTCTACAGATAGCATACCGGCGGTCGCCCAGTACCTCGCCAGCAACTTTCAGCAAGTTTTTGAATCTAAATGGTGATTCAAAGACAACAAGCGTATAGGGAGAGTCTCGGAACATTTCAAGCTCTTTCTTCATATCTCCTGGCGAACGACCCAAAAACCCTAGAAACGCGAACCTCTGGGCATAAAAGCCAGACAGCATCAGTGCGTTGATAACGGCGCTTGGACCCGGAATGCCATCAACTTCAATTCCTCGGGAATAAGCCAAGTCAACGAGGCGGGCTCCAGGATCGCTTACTCCAGGTGCACCCCCATCGGTTAACAGCACGGCATGTTTGCCAGTCAGAATTTCATCCAACAACTTTTCAAGTTGAATATCCTCGGAATGATCATGGGCAACCCGCATAGTCTTTCTGACTTCAAGGTGAAACGCAAGCTTCGCGCTAATTCGCGTGTCTTCAACGATCCAAAAATCAGCAGTTGAAAGCGCCTCGGAGGTCCTCGGGGAGATATCCCCGAGGTTTCCGATCGGCGTAGCCAACAAAGTTAACTTGGGAGTTACTTTTTCGGTGCTGGTGGAGGAGTCAGCGATGACGGCGCAGTCTTGTTTTTCTTGGCTTCCTCGGCTGCTTTCTTGTCGTCCGCTTCCTTTTGCTTCTTGAGAGCTGTTTGCTCCTCGTCGTACTTCTTTTTGTCGCTTTGCCATTGGTCTCGTTTCGAGCTGTATTGCTTTTCTTGGTCGGCATTTACAAGCCCAGCCGTTTTGAGCTCCAAGAACTTACCATTGATGTCCGAAAATGCGGTTTGACCTTGGGCATCAAACTTGAAGTTCTTTTCCATCGCGATCAAAACTTGATCAAATGCCTTAGTTTTGTCCTTTTGCTCCTTGTAGAAATCAATGACGTCTTTTCGGTAGGGCCAGCTATCGCTGTAAGTTAAGTAGTTTTCCAAAGCACCGATCCGGTCAGCCTTCAACTTCGCCTTATCAGCACTTGGGCGATCATAAAGTTTCTGGATTGCAATTACTTGAGCCATTGCCGCCACGTCCGATTTCTCATCGGCACTGGTCACGCCCTTGGTGAGTTCAAATATTGCCTGAAATTCTTTGTCTTGTTCTGGGCCAGCTGGCAGTACCGCTGCTTTTTGATAGCGATAGACTGCCTCGTAGGCTTTGATTTCAAACTTGGGTACAACTTCCTTTTCGACTTTATCCATTTCAGCTTTGAATTTCTTTTGAACTTGTTCCGAAATATTCTGTTGTCGATATTGTGCCTTTTTGGCGTCGTAATCCTTTGGAATGTCTACTTTCTTTCCAACATACTTGATGATTGAGTAGCCTTCGGTTACCTTTTCAGGGTCACCATAGCTGCCAGGCTGAAGTTTAAGAACTGACTTAAAGTCAGGCAGTCGTTCGGCTTCGTTAAGCGTGAGCTTAACGACATTCTCGCTCTTCTTTTTCTTTGGATCCGTTTGAACTTCTTCCGAACTTGAATCCATTACTTCTTCAAAGCTCTTGTTTGCCTTCAAATCAGCAAGGGCCTTGTCAATTTTTGACTTAGCTGCGGCGTCGGTTTCCGCAGAAGCACTCTTCACCAAAATTCGTTTGATTTCAAATACTTCAAATCCTTTCTTAACTTCATCATCTGTCGGGTTAATTCCTTCGGAGAATTTATCCATCAAGAATTGCTGTCCGCCACCAAGAACTAACTCGATCCTCTTTTGAGGATCCTTAAGGATTTTTTCAATTTCTGCAAGCTGGGTTGTGTAAATATCTTTGAGGGTTTTGCCTTGAAGTTGTGGCTTCGCAAACTCTTCAAGATCCTTTAAAGTCGCATTTTCCTTGATTTGACCTGTCTTTTTAACCGAAATCAACAAGTTATCCATGAAGTCAGATTCGCTTGTAAAGTGAAGCGTTTTCTTGATGAATTCATCGTCAGGTTTGTAACCCATCCTCTTTGCTATTTCATAAATTTGTGCGGTCTGGACTGCTTGGGAAACGCCGATCGAAACAGCTTGAATTCGATACTCGGGAGGCAACGTGGCCAAAATGTCGGGCGGGAGTTGGGATTGCTCCATTTGCTTCGCCACTGCCTTATCTACCATCGATATTGGAAGCTCGACATCACCAACGGTTGCAAAGGCCTTTTCGCTCTTTCCATCAATTCCAGTTGACCTGACTCTTTGAGTCTGGCTGCAACTAGAAAAGACCATGCCGCCGACCATTGCTATGCCACAGAAGAGTAAAACAAACTTTCCGCAGCCACCTTTAATAAATTTCTCTTGGAATACACTTATTGACAATCAATTTCACCTTGTAAAAAATTTTCTCCTTCATTATGACGGATTTTTCAATATATGCTCTTGACAGGTAGACAAACTAAGCGTATAATACGTCTACCTGTAACAGGTAGACGAGAATCATGGCGAAGGGACTCACAAAACGACAAGAAGATATATTGGACTTTATAGTCCTATACGTAGAAACCGAGGGATATCCTCCCTCGATTCGAGAAATTGGTCAAAACTTCCAAATTGGATCGCTTCGAGGCGTGACTGTTCACCTGGATGCATTGGAGCGGAAAAGCTACATTTCCCGTTCAAACACCCCCCGGTCAATTAAACTTACGCACCCCAAGTTTACGCCGGGAAATTCCAAGGTCTCGATGCTTCCTCTATTAGGTTCGATTGCTGCAGGTTCGCTTGCCGTCCGAGCTGAAGAAGATATCGAAGCAACTATTCCAGTTCCAATCGATATGGTCAAAAATGTTGAAGGTGCCTTCCTCCTTCGCATTAAGGGTGACTCGATGATTGGCGACGGCATCATGCCACGAGACCTCGTCGTGATTCGGCCACAAAAAACTTTCCACGGTAATGATGTCATGGCAGTTCGCGTTGGCGAAGAAGCGACCGTCAAACGAATCCATAAAACGAGTAAAGGCGTTCAGTTACTGTCCAGCAACCCTGACTACGCTCCAATTGATGTAGACCCTAACGAGACTGAAGTCATCGGCAAGGTCGTTGGTTTGATGCGAGACTACGACGGCGTCAGCTTCTAAGAACCCGTCTTGGCGAATAGAGATTTAACCTAAATCTCTATTCGCTTTTATGATTTGCTCCATCTTTTCGGTTGTGAGCTTGTCTTCGGGTTGAGAAGGAAAACCCTGATAGCGGACGATTCCATCTTGGGAAATAACCAACACGTGCGGGATTCCTTGGACGCCAAGAATATTTGACATCGTTTTGTCTACGTCGGTTGTTACCGCGTATTCCATCTTCGTTTTCTTCATGAATTCCTGAACTACTTCAGGCTTCTCGTTGCTTACGCCAACAATCACCAAGTCCTTTGCGAACTTCTTTTTCCAATCGTTCAGTTCAGGAATAACAGCTCGGCAAGGTCCACACCATGTGGCCCAGAAGTCAATCAAAAGTACCTTCCCTTTTAAGTCTTTTGCAACTGGGACCGATCCGGACAGTACGGCACCAAACTGCAGATTTTTGAATTCCTTTCCGCGCAAATCATTCTTTGCGTACAGGGTTTTGCTGGTTACATATGGCGGGAAATCACTCGGAGACTTCCAAGCTATCTGCAACGCGACCAAGGGCAACGCAAGAAATATGACGAGCAATGACTTCTTCATAAATCCATTGTAACGCAAATGGCGAGATTAGACCATTGACCAGTCAACGGTTCCGTCTGAATTGTCAGTCAATGCAATTCCTTCTGCCAAGAGCTCCTTTCGAATGCTGTCTGCCAAGGACCAATCCTTTGCGGCTTTTGCTGCCTTCCTCAATTCAATCCGAAGCAGAATCTTCGCCTCGTCTTCGCTTGAAGTTTTTGGTTCTTCGGCAATAACCAAATCTTCGGGATGCCGGACAATGCCTAGGAGGTCATTGACCTTTGCCAAGAAGGTTCGACCTGACTCTGCTGAGAAGAAAGTAAGAGAATCCCGTGTGATGACTTTGGCTCCTTCTAGGGCCTTGGAAATAGCTATCGGAGTATTCAGATCATTGAGCATTGCATCAAGAGTTTGCTCATAGAGAGATTCGAGCTCTGCACCAATCGCATCGGCACCTGCTATACCGGACTCCAACGCCTCCAGTACTGCTGCGTCGGCTCGTCGAAACCGATCAATATTGGTTTTTGCATCTTCAAGGCCTTGGTCCGTGAAGTTCAAATTCTTTCGGTAGACACCTGAAATAAGGGCGAAACGAATAGCCAAAGGATCGGCTCCTTTCGCCATAAGGCCACGAACATAGTAAAAATTCCCAAGGCTCTTCGACATCTTTTGGCCGTTAACCTGAAGAAACGCCGTGTGACTCCAATGTTCGCAAAAAGGCTTCCCGGTAAGTGATTCGCTTTGGGCTATTTCGCACTCGTGATGAGGAAACTTGTTGTCTTCTCCTCCACTGTGCAAGTCAATGGTATCGCCAAGATAGGCTCGAGCCATGACCGAGCACTCAATATGCCAACCGGGAAAGCCCCACCCGTAAGGTGAGAACCATTGCATCAAGTGTTTGTCGTCTTTCTTCCAAATGGCAAAGTCGGATTGATCCTTCTTGTTTTCGTCGAGAACAACGTCACGAACACCCTTTCGCAGGCTTTCCTGCGTGTTTCCGCTAAGCTTTCCATAACCCGGGAACTTGTCAACGCTGAAATAGACACCAGTTGGTGTCTCATACGCGAACCCTTTTTCAATCAACTCTTGAGCGGCAATAATCTGCTCTCGAACGTGCTGGGTCGCCTTGGGTCGG
Organism: Armatimonadota bacterium; assembly: GCA_043770615.1. Classification (GTDB taxonomy): domain Bacteria; phylum Armatimonadota; class Fimbriimonadia; order Fimbriimonadales; family Fimbriimonadaceae; genus Fimbriimonas. The sequence continues at coordinate 15,380 of JAYVHY010000316.1, forward strand.
ACATCCGGTTCAACAAGATTAAGGATCTTCCAGTCCGAACGATAAGCATCTTCGTAATACTCAGCCAACTCCCAGACGTTGTGAAACTGCTCGCCTTCTTTTGATCGAAGGGCTTTTTCCATCTTGTCCTCACCGGTCGCATCAGCAATATCATCATCAGTAAGGTGACCAACGTCGGTGATGTTCGAAACCCAAGTCACTTTTGTCCCAATTGCTCGAGCGGTTCGAACAATCAGGTCAGCGGTCAAGAACGATCGGAAGTTTCCTATGTGGGCATAAGAGTAGACGGTGGGACCACACGTGTAAAAGCGAAGGTGACCGGGCTCAGCTGTCTCAAGTGGCTTAACCTTCCGAGAAAGCGAGTCATAAAGGCGGAATTGCTTTTCACTCATGTGATTTTATAGTGTACTCGTGGCACAATATCGGTGAGGATACGATGAAGAAATTTACATTTACCGTCGCATGCCTTGCCATCATGGCTTCGTTCGCTCAATCCCAGATCAAATGGGAAAGAGATTTGAGCGCAGCAATGAAGAAGGCAACAGCATCAAAGCGACTAATATTCGTTGACTTCTACGCCGATTGGTGAGGAAGTTGCATGGAAATGGATCGAACAACTTATAAAGAAAAGTTGGCGATTCAGAACCTGGGACAGTTTGTCTCAGTTAAACAAAACGTTGATAAAGAGGGTAAGAAGTCTTCTAAGAAGTACAACATTAGTCTCTTGCCCACGCTACTCGTACTCGATGCAAAAGGAAAAGTCATTTTTGAGACTTCCGGGGGCATGGATGCGAAAACGCTCACTGCATTCTTGAAGGATGCGACGAAGAAAGCATCGAAAGTCAAGAAATAGACTCTAGGGGCTTGAATCGTTCAAGCCCCTAACTCATCCGGTTATAATGACTTCATAAGAAGTTAAAGGCAGGATGAACGACACTAACCCAACCTACGAAGACGCCAAGCGTCGCCTAAATCGCATTTCAGGACAAGTAAATGGCATCAAGAAGATGCTCGATGAGGAGCGATACTGCGTTGACGTTTTGACCCAAGTATCTGCCCTTAGAGCCGCCCTAGATCAGCTTGGCTTACTGCTTTTGACTCATCATGTCGAGGACTGTGTGTTCGGCGAAGAGCATGAGCACTACGAGTCACGAGAAGAAAAGGTCAAGGAACTGCGTACAACTCTTAATCGTTTTTTGAAATAAGTTTCACCTTCATTTCAGCTTTTTTGACCGGAACTTAGGTTCCTGAAGGTGCAGATTGTGACTTCAAAGCGTCATAATGACGATATGTATGAACAAGAGAAGCCGGTTTTAGAAGAAGATGCGAAGATAGCGCGAATTTTAGGCGCGGTGCTTTTCGTTGTTGTTCCGGTCTTTGGGTTCTATGCATCCTCGGCTCTGGGTAAGGAGTGGTATTTTGACTATCGTATCCAAGATTTAGCGGTTGCCCTCCATGGAGCTGGTTACGGATTCGCGATTGCTTTGGTCATGAACATCTATATTTGGTCACGATACAAGAACAATGTAGACAAAGACGTGGTCAACGAGTGGTATGACCCACAAGCTGGACATCACCACTGATATTCTCAACTTAACTTGAGCAGCCTGATTGGGTGCATCTAGCCCCTCGATCAGGTAAAAAGCACGAATGTCGCTTCACGAAGTTCGCTACTTTTCGAATGCCTTGCAAAAGTCCACCGGGGCAATGGTCATTCACCCCGACAAGGATGTTCCGGGACCATACCACTGCATGCTTCTGTTGCATGGTCTTAGCGACGACTACTCAATTTGGCACCGGCGAACATCGATCGAGCGATATGTTGCAGAAAAGCCTCTGATTGTGGTGATGCCAGATGGTGGGCGAGGCTTCTATGTCGATGCTTTGCAAGGATCCAAGTACCTCCAAGCAATTGCTTTCGAACTCCCTGAACTCCTTCATCACTGGTTTTCAATCGAAGGCAAGTGGTGTACGGCTGGACTTTCGATGGGTGGCTATGGCGCTTTTCGAGTTGCTCTTGAAAGACCCGAACTTTTCCGATCCGCGGTTTCACACTCCGGAGCGATGACGATCGGCCGGTATTACCCCCATGAAGAAGTCGAGACTGGTCGCCACAGCCAGGACGAATTTATTCGAGAATTCACTCCGGTCTTCGGTTCGGTGACGCCAGGCGGGAAGGATGATTTGATCGAGTTGGCAAAGAAAGCCAATCCGCTACCATCACTTCGCCTCGACTGCGGAACCGAAGATTTTCTCCTCGAATCAAACCGAACTCTCCATCGTGAGCTGACTGAGTTAGGAGTCAAACACGAATATGAAGAATTTCCAGGAGATCATAACTGGGAGTATTGGGACACTCACATCCAGGAAGCCATTGAATTCAATCTAAGGAACCTTTCGGGATAGCCTTGAAGCTATTGGGGAGCGTTTTTACTCGCGCCAATGTCGAGGGTGAAGAATTCCAACACGTCATCTAGCCTTTCATTTTCAGCCGCGCAAAGCGACAAAGCGTTCTTTAAGGACTGAGAAGAGCTATCAATTTTCCCTTTCAACTCAGCAATCTTTGCTTCATGCATCTGAATCTCGGCGGCTTTTGCTTCAATGTACTTTTTGCTTTGGAGGTTTAACGAATCCTCAAACGCACCCAATGCCGCCATCTTTCGTGAAGCATCGGCAATAACTGAGTCGGTATCAACCCCCATCGCCTTACCCATCGCCGCAAGCGTCGCATGTACCGTTGCTCGCTTGACACTCAAAGGAAGTTCGGCAGGAAGCGAAGCAATGACTTCGAGCGCTTGCTCGGCACCGAAGGTTGCCTTGGGAAGGCTAGCGTTGGCATAAACCTTTTCGAAATTTGGAATACCCCCTGGAGCTAACCCTTCTTTTGCTTGCTCTTCCGTAAGGGAAATCTCGTCAAGGTTCGGGCCTTCGGTATTTTCTACAATTTGCTTCACCGACATGGTTTGAGTGTGAACTGGAGTCGGAGTAACAGATGAAGTTGGACCCGGGTTAATGGTCGTTTTCATGGACGAATAGTCAGGTTGCTCTTCTGGTAGTTCAACGAACATTTCGGTGGCTCGTCTCAAGACATTTTTGATGCTCATGATTTATTCCTTATAATTTGGGGTCGCGACAAGTTGCTCCAATGGAGTAACTGCCTCAATAGCTTCGGTAAGAGAGTTGGTCGTCGTAACAACTTCGTCAATATCGGCGAGAACTTGCTCGGGTGATCGGGCTCTAATTTCGTCATTGATGAGTCCAAAGGTGTCAGTCATTAACTGCATTTGGTGTCGAAGATTGTTGAGAATCTGAACGATTCGCTCAACAAACTCTTGACGCCTTGTTAATATCTCGACTCTTTTATCTAGAATGGACTTTGTCGCAAATACTTGCTCGTGCTCGGAACGAGTCTTTAGGTCATCGATCTCTCGGCCGTACTGACTAAACAGCACCTCAGCAACCGAATTGTTCCATTCTTCTGAAGGTGGAGGTCCCTGAGAAACGACGATATCGCTATTTCGAGGAGGCTTGATTTTCGAAGAAACCCGATTTACTAAGTTATCGAGAGTCCGTCGTTCATCCTGATTTAGGTTCTCATACGCCTCATCTATGAGGCTGTTTAAGTACTTGATGAATTGTGATTCTTTCAGCGCGAACTGAAGGTATTTTTCCATCAGGAAGTCTAGTTTACGAAGTGCTTCTCGGAACCATGTTTCTTCTGACCGGGACTGTTGACCGATTTGATCTCTGGCTGATTGTAGTCGTGCGAATTGCTCTTTAACTGAACTGTGGATCTGGGGAAAGACTTGATTGCGGAGTTTATCTAGTCGGGCTTGAACTTCAGCATCAAATTTTGCTTTGAGGCGAACTTCGTACCATTTTGAATCTGGCACAAAGAGCATGTAGACGGCTTCTGCCGCGATACCCACGATGAGCGGCAATGGATTTAGAAGTGCAAGGGAAGCCGCGGCTAAACCTGCAAGGCCCAGCACGTTAAAGTTCTCGGAAAACGCTGACTTATAGCGATGCCGAGAGCTTCGATAATTGCCTTGGGATGGATCGATACTCACCTAGTCTATGAATTATTCCCTTAAAGCGCCTTAAAAAGCTGTCTTACCTCGTTGACAGTTGCTTGAAACCCGGGTATTTCACGAATATTTTCTCGCCAAGCAAGTCCTCTTGCCGCCAAATCAATGACATGTTGGATTTTAGCGCCAGGAATTGGAGCACCATGGGCGTCCCGATCTCGGCCTAAGAGCCAAAGGCAATCGCACACTGACACCGCAGAATCAATGTCGTGGGTAACCACGATAAATGTCTTGAGCTCATCAGTCTGGGCCATTTCGCCGATAAACGTACACATGTCCCCAAGAGCGATCGGATCGAGACCAGAAAACGGTTCGTCCATCAGCAGGAAGTGATCGCTACACATAAATTGTTGGGCAATTGCGGCTCGTTGCCGCTGACCACCAGAGAGTTGGGCGGGATACTTTTCACCATGACCTTGTAAGCCAAACCTCTCAAGCAACTCATTAGATCTTGCCTCGGACTCGGAAGCATTCATTCCAGCCTGTTTTCCTGCTACTACCAAATTAGAAATAATGGTGCGATGTTTGAACAATGGGTACTGTTGAGCAACAACGCCAACCATTCCAGCTTGGACCGGAACCATTTTTTCCGTAACGTAGACCGCGCCTGAGTCTGGCATGTTCAGTCCAGATAGGATTCGAAACAACTGAGTTTTTCCCATGCCCGACGGACCCAGCAACCCGACGACCTGCCCTTGCTTCACATCACTTCGAACGATATTGCCAATCGAAGCATTAACGTCGCTCAATATCAGATTGCCTCCAAGCGTGAGACTAACACCATCAATTTTTAGAACCTGCTGTTTGACTTCGTATTCGAAACTCATTTTCGCTCCAATGTGAGAACGGCATATGGACAAACAACTCGGCGCACGACTCCGATCAGGTAGTCCTGGCAAAGACCGATGATGAGGATGATAATTTGTATTGCAAAAATTGCGGCAATTTTGAAGTGCTTTTGCTCACTCAGCAACATGGCTCCAACGCCACCTTCAGATCGAACAATTCCTTCGACCATGGTTAGCATCATCCAGCCGATTGCCGCATTTTGACGCATTACTTCAAAGGCTTGGTCAAAGGTTCCTCGAATGACAACTTCCCAAACAACTTTCCATTCCGGCATCCTAAGTGTTCTCGCATGATCAAATTCTGACTTTGGAATTTCCGCAACTACTGATGCCATAGACGTCAGAAAGAACACAGACATTCCAAAGACTAGAAGACTGAACTTGAGACTTCCTCCTCCCCCAAGCAACAATGTGAAAACAAACGAAAAGCCAACTAAGCTAAGGAAGCGCCCCTTCGAAAAAGCTTGAATAAGCGGCCTAAAGAATGGGATTACCGTCAGGTAGGACAGCCCTAGACAAATTATCGCCGACAAACTCAAAGCTCGAACATTGAGTTCAATACTCTTGATGAGTTCAGGACCAAGACCCATATTCAGCCAAAGGTTTTGGAGTTCTCGAAAAACCTCCATTGGCCGAGGAATTGCCTTGATCGACGATGTTGACCAAATCGCGAGAAAGCTCACTATCCAGAACCCAATGATAATCATAAAGGCTCCACGTGAAACTGCTCGATTTGGCAGGAATATATCCTTCAATGAAGGCTTGGCTCGATTTGGAACCGGAGCCAAGGTGGCTCCGGAATCTTCTTTATTTGCCATTTCTTTAGCCAGCAGACATGACTTTGATCACTACTCTCCGGTTGGCGGCTTTGCCTACCTCCGACGTATTTGGAGCTACCGGTTGGGTTTGACCATGCGCAGTAACCGTAATTCTTCCCGAAGGGAATTGTTTTGGATAGCGACTTTCCAACCAGTTCTTGACCGCAAATGCTCGCGATTCAGAAAGCTTCATGTTGGCATCTGCATTTCCAACATTATCCGTGTGACCATGAATTTCGACCAACGTATTCTGGGCGATAACTAAGCTCTCGCTCAGCTTCTTTAACTCGGTTTCGGCAGATCCAGCAAATGTTGCTCGACCGGTTGCGAATTTGATGTCGTAATTCTTTCGGCTAACTGGGGTAGAAGTTCCACCCGGTGTCCTTCGGGTAGGAACCGCCGTAGAAGAGGATGTCACAACTGCGCCCGGATCAACATTAGCCTGCTTGGCCACGTTCATCAAGTAAGTTGTATCCACAATTGAATCATAAGCAGGATATGACTTCACGAGGTTTGGATACTGTTGGACAACAATGTTTCCGAATGTTTCGTAAACTGCCTTGAAGACATTTGCTGAACCAGGAACTTTACCAAAAACCAGAAGGTTGTCAGCAAGGTTGTTAACTGAAGATCCGCCCAAGTCGACAGGAACCCCGGTCGCATCCTTTTCGGTTGCACCGTTAAAGTATCGAACCCAGTAAGCGGCATCGGCATTTTTCTCTTGGTAAACCTCTTGGCTTACCGCACCAGCTTTCTTGAGGGCGTCAGTTGATGATCGAACGGCATCGGCGCCATCGCAAATCGAAGCAATCATGCCTTCAACCTTGCTGGAATTCTGTCGGCACCATTTATCAATCATGATGACAACGCACGGCATTTGGGCTGAGTATTCTTTCGTTGAAACAATACTCACAATTCCGCCTTTCTTGGCGGCAATGGAAACGTCACCCGGCGTCCAGGTTACAACTCCGTCAACCTTAACTTTTCGCTTTTCGCCAGTCTTCTTGCCGTTTTTAACAACATCTCGTTCCTCGGTGTAGCCAGTAATGTATTTCTCTGCTGCATCTATATAGTCGTTCGCGGCGATCCAGTTCAACGCTTCCGGATCATAAGTCTTTTCATCCGGGTTGTTCTTGAGTCCATTGTCTCCAAGCCACTTCATGGCGATATTCCAGTCTCCATCTCGCAAATATCCAGCAACCACTCCACCCTTAGAAGCAACAGGATTTTGTCGCCAAGAACTTGGCCCCATAAACTTATCTTCGCCACGCGAGAAACCGCAGGTCGCAACAATTTTAGCAGTATAGCCATCGCCAATCTTTAACAGAGTCGAATTGAGTCCTTCAAGGAAGGATGCAGCACCGTCACCCATGATGCAAACAAAGTGAGAACCACGGGTCGGTTGTGGATTCCCTTGGCTCAGTTGCGTAGCAAATTCAACAAGGGATTCTTGCATTTTTGCAGCGTCATCCTGTCGAGTAAGTTTTAGGCTGACATCACGTTTCGCCATCAGACTTCCCATCGTCGTCTCAGGACCGCCGTTAGCAAACATCATTCCCATTTGGGCATTCCAAGCCCACACCAATCCGCGGATCTGGTCGCCTCCGCCAGTGAATTTTCCGTTACCGGGAATAGTCATGTCTTTGACAGCTGTCGGAACACTCGTTCCATTAAACTGTGGTAAATCAATCTTAATGGGAACGGTTGATTCCTGTTGCTTGGCTCCCGGAAGAAGACTTGCCAAGCCACCTCCACCGGAAACCATTCGGAATACCGCGAATAGTGCACCAAGAATAATGATCAACGCTGCGATTTTGCCTGCTGGCTTAATTTTCACCTTAAATATGCCTCTGTATACAATTGAACCTGATAGTCCTAAAGAACTACTAATTTATACATCTTTTCGGCGTAAAAGGGTTCACTATTTGTGCCTCTCTAACACGAAGAAGGCGTTGGGATGATATGAAATGACGTGTAGAATTCATTTCAATGGTTTCAGGATTGGTGTGTTGTGTTCTAATATCGTCTGGTACGCAAACTGCAGCCGACATATCAGTGTCGTTATCAGAGGGTGTAACTCTCTTTGTAAAAGGATCAAAGACGGCTCCAAAAGAAACCGATACGAATATCGGTGCCCAGTCCGTCAATCTTGGCTATCCTCATGGGCCAAAAACGTCTGAATACGTACCACCGGGCAGAAAAGCGTTCACACGTGAGTTCAGATTTTCCGGCGATCTTCGCAAACTCCGACTCAGGATTCCATACACGCCGGATGCCACTCTCGCAAACACCAAAATCAATTCGGTCATTGGTAGCACATTTGGTGACGTTAACAACCTGATAGCCAACTCGATCTATTTTCGAGATTCGGATTGCCTAGTAACGATTGATGGCCAAATAAAGCGTGAAGGCAATTTCTTTCTTTTAGAAGCATCTCAGACATCGCCGATTATAGCCAAAACCGACTACGTTCAAAATCACTTAGGCTATTTCCTCTGGGATTCAGCTCGACCCGTTTGGCAACCCCCGGTGGTTGGCTGGTGCTCCTGGGCTGCATATTACCAAGACATAAAAGAAAGTGACATGAAACAGGCAAGCGATTTCATCGCGAAGAACTTGCTCCCCTATGGTTACAACATCGTCCAAATGGATGATGGCTTTCAGCGAACACCCCAATCGGGTGATTTGATCATGAGACCGGGCGAACGCTACTCGGAATATTGGACCAAGCCAAATAGCAAGTTCCCCGGAGGCTTAGAGTCGCTGGCAACATTCATTAAGTCGAAAGGGATTACGCCAGGAATCTGGGTCGGTCTTTATACGCCACTTGGTTTAACTAACTCCAAAGACTACGTTACCGACGCCGACAATAAGCCGTTTCGAGGACCCTGGGTCAATTATGCGCTCAACGGTTTAAACGCTGGAGCTGATGAAGCGTACTTTGAATCCTTTCGAGTTCTCAAGAAGCAGGGATGGAATTATTTCAAGATTGATACCCTTCGTCATGTCTTGTACGACAACTATCGAAAGAACCCGTTTTACTGGAAGTTCAACGAGCAAAACATGGAAGAAGCTTTTCGCGCCGTTGTGGCTGGAGCCAAAAAGCAAGTCGGAAACTCCTACGTCTTAGCTTGTTGGGGTGCCATGCCTGAGCTCGCCGGAATTCCGAGTGGAGCACGGATCGGGGAAGATGTCGGTCCCGACTTTGCTTCGATGCGTCGATCAGCAAAGTACATCGCCCAATTCCATCATCTTAACAACGTTGTCTGGCGCAATGACCCGGACTATATGTGTTTGCGGCTCGATTCGGAGCTAGCTCGATCGTGGGCAAGCATGACTTCCCTGGCGGGAGGACACCTGATGATCAGCGATAAACCGGAATCTTATACGCCTGAGCACATTAATATCATGCGACGAGTCTCGCCAACCGTCTTTTCAAAGCCGATCAATGTGGTTCAAGAGGCTGCCGACCCTGAGTTTTTCACGCTGCACAATCGGAAGTTTGGTGAGGACTGGACAGTCGTATCGCATCATGCGTGGAAGAATATGCCATCCAAGACTGTTCCTTTGAGCCAGATGGGTTTGACCAATGGCAAATACCATGTGTTCGATTTCTGGAAGCAAGAATATCTCGGCATAGTTGACACGAAAGTAAAACTGGATGCTTTGAGCGAAGGTCATTGTCAGGTAATCAGCCTTCGACCAGTGCTTGATCGCCCTCAAGTGCTTGGCACCGAGCGGCATATAAGCCAGGGAGCATTTGATCTCGAAGGGGTCAAATGGCAAAACGAATCTCTGTCCGGAACCTATATGGTTGGCCCAGGACAGAAATGGAGCCTATCTGTATTCATTCCCAAAGGCTATTCCGTTTCCAAACTTGAACCCAAAGGCATTGATACAACTCTGAATGGGCAGGTTTTGAAACTCACTATGCCGGTATCGGGAGCACCCATCAAATGGAGCATCGCGTTTACGAAAACCTAAGCTTTACTTAGTGCTTCTTCGAGAACAGTACGCCAATCTCTAATTGAGGGAACGTATCGGACTATCCCAAAGGAATCAATGATGATCTTTGATGGATAGGCGATGATACCAATATCCATTGGAACTTGACCGGTCGCCGAACCAGCGTAAACGTTTTGCCAATTGGCGCCAAAATCTTTCAGTTTTTGAGTTAAATATGCTTTCGTGCAGCTGTCAGTATTCACGCCAATCCAGGCGATTTTGGACGGGTATTTGGCAACATAATTCCGAATCTCAGGCATTTCTGCAATACAGGCCGATTGCCACATTCCCCAGAAGTCAATGACGACCACTCGTCCTTTTAGGGAACCAACTTTTAGCTTATATCCTGACAGCAGCTCAAGCTCAAGCTCGGGCATCGGTGCCCCAAGGCTCAATTTTGTTCGATACTCAAAGATCCGTCCGGCTCGTTGCCCTGCCTTTGTCTTTGGATAGGTCTGGCTTAGCTCGCGAAACTTATTGACATCCGCGGTATCGCTCATCGCTTGCGAAAAGTAATTTGCAAGAAGCGTGGAGGCAACGACTTCTGGATTCTTGCTTTGCTTTAAGATTGTCTCCAATGGGAGATACCGCTCTTGCCCCACGTACTGAATGAACGTCAGCTTTTCCACAGCTGGGCAAATACCAGATGACTCTCGATACTTCGTGACAATTTCAATCGCCAATGTATCGGTTTGCGTTGCCGACTGGACTCCCCCACTAGACAGTGCTTCGAATCGAACGATTGCGAGTTTCGCCTTTTCGTCTTCGGACTTTGTTTGACTTTGATATTTGGCGGCTGATTGGGCAATCAATTGTAGTTTTTCGTTCAATTGCAAGACGAGTTGCTGAGCTTCCTTTTCACTCTTGATACCGCTCTTAAGAGTCTCAAACAAAGTCAATGTCTGCTTGAGATCATCGGTTAGCCTCGCCGACTGATCGACCGAACTTCCGCCAGACGTCGCCTGACTCAAAAGCAGTAAAGCGGCTAAACAAACGGAAGCACCCATATTCTCATGTTAACACGAGCAGCGAACCTTAATGTTCATTGTCCGTACTGGAATCATCTACTTTCGGATCATCGTTTTCACGCATCCTAGCTTTCTTGCCGGCGATTCTGAGCTTGACGAGATCGCGTAGCATCCTCGGACCATCCCGCAAGATTGATACCTTAGACCCTTCTTGGTGACTCCATCGAATCGGCACTTCGGCGATCTTATATTCCAGGTCTCGGGCAATCATGAGTGCTTCAAAGTCAAAGCTAAATCCATCGAGCTTACATCGCTTAAAAACCTCCGAGGCCGAGTCTTTGGTAAACATTTTGAAGCCGCATTGAGTGTCATCGATACCCTTGGTGGCTAGAGTCTGCACAGCTTTGTTGAACATTCTGCCAAGAAACTCCCGAAGCGGTGGCTGGTGGATTTCTAGGTTTGACTCTTTTAGTGGTCGGCTACCAATCGCAACATCGAAGCCTTCATCCATGGCTCGCCAAAGTTTTTCGGTTTCTTCTTGCGGGGTCGCTAAATCTGCATCACAAAACAATATTCTTTCAGCATTTGCTTTGAGCATTCCGAGACGAACAGCAAATCCCTTGCCCCGATTTTGGACATATGATTCAAGGTGAAACTCGGGATTCTTTTGGCAAAATGACGTCACGATTTCGTTCGTTTTGTCTTTTGAACCATCACTTACGATGGTGCATCGCCATGAATAGGGTTGACCATCATAGTATTCCTTGATACGGTCAAGCGTCCGACCGATTCGGTCTTGTTCGTTATAGGCGGGAATGACCACTTCAAGGTCAACTGTTTGCATAAAAGGTATCCAATTGTACTTACTTGTTCGGCCTAACCACTTTTAGGGTTGCGCTGGCCAATGCTTTTGCCATTGCAAGTTGACCGGCATCACTGGCGATAAATGCTTCGTCTTTCTTATTCGACAGCCGACACATTTCGACTAGGACGACCGGAACTTCCGAAAAAATCGAGCCGATGAGCGCACCATACTTGCCACCAACGGCCGTTGCCGTATCAGGAAGAAGACCATTATCCTTCAGTTTTCCTTTGAGCCCCACAGCTAGCTCGGTATGAAAGACTGAACCGGCTTTCGCACAGGCTTTGATCACACTTTCGGCTGGACCAGTTTTGCCTTGGGCGGTGCCTTTCTTTTTTGGAATGTAGACCGCAAATCCTGACCCTGATTCGGAATCACAATGAAGCCGAACCATCAAATCCGATTTAGCCTTATTCGCAATTGCCGATCGGTCACGGTTCTTAACGAATTCCATTTCTTTGGATTTCGTCATGACGACCTTAATTCCAGCGGCTTCCAATTCTTTTTTCAGCAGGACGGCGACCTTCCAGGCGGCTTGGATTTCCGTGATCTTCTTCCCTTTGGTTCCTTTTCCGACTTCGCTTGGGTGCCCCGCATCAATGCAGACCGTTTGAGCTTGAGCCAGGCATGACAATAGGACAAAAAACGGTACAAGGATTTTCATAAGGAGCCTAGGCTTCGACCTTTTCTTCTGCAAGCTCTTCGACGCCCAACATATTTTGACGCATTTTGCTAATTTCACTTTGCATCTTCACGAGCTTCGTATAGATACCATCTGGCATGGCCAGAAGTTCCTCATGGGTTCCCATCTCGGCGACTCGACCATCTTCCATGACGATCAGTCGATCAGCGTTTCGTAGCGTAGAGAGTCTATGAGCAATGGCGAATACCGTTCTTCCGTCTACCAAGTTTTCAATCGCTTCTTGGATCAGTCGTTCAGTCTCGGTATCAACGCTGGCCGTGGCTTCGTCCAGAATCAGAACTTTTGGATTGTGCAATATGGCACGGGCAATCGAGATTCGCTGACGTTCTCCGCCACTTAATCTTTGGCCCCTTTCGCCGCAGTAGGTGTCGTAACCATCAGGGAATTTGCAGATGAAGTCGTGGGCGTTAGCTGCTTTTGCGGCTTCCATGACATCTTTCATCGAGGCATCTGGGCGTCCATAGGCGATGTTGTGCATGATCGAGCCAGGAAAGAGATAGCTCTCTTGCAAAACTACTCCTACTTGGCGGCGGAAGTCCTCAATTTTGATATCCCGAAGGTCAACACCGTCTAGCTGAATATGACCTTGAGTTGGGTCGTAAAACCGGAGGATCATGTTGATAAGCGTGGTTTTGCCTGAGCCAGAGTGACCGACTATCCCAATCATTTCCCCTGCCTTTACCTCTAGGTCAACGCCATGCAAAATAGTTCTGAGTTTGTCGTAGCCAAAGTGAACGTCGGTGAGCAATACGTGCCCCTTTACATTTGGCATCGCAACCGAATTCTCGTTGTCCTTGATATCGTCAGGGGTATCCATTATCTCGAACACCCGTTCAGCAGCCGTAAGAGCACGAGTCGACCAATCAATAATTCTTTGTAGGGTCATCAATGGGTCATTGAGTCTCTGAACATAGGCAATAAAAGCGACCAGTTGACCGACGGTCATTGTTCCGGCAAGAACTGCATTTCCACCAACAGTCCAGACCGTAATCACTCCGAGGAACATTGCGAACAAAACGAACGGGAAGAACGTGGCCCAACTCGACTCAGCGACGTAACCACTGTCAGCCAGATCGGTGATACGTTTGTTAAATTTTTTGACTTCCCGATCTTCGCCAAAGAATGCTTTTACAACGCGAGTACCTTGCAGTGTGCCATTGAGGGTCGCACCGGTCCTTGACCACTGGTGCCAGAATCGACTCCATACTCGGTTCATCTTTTTGCGGAACATGTGGACCGCGACCATGACAAACGGCAACGGAATGATTGCCATCAATCCAATTTTCCAATTGATGAACATCATCGTGATTGGGATCGCAATGATGAGGATCATTTGGTTCAAGAGAACCGGAATCCCATCTACCAATACGTCATAGAGCGCTCCCGTGTCATTCGTCATGCGCGACATCAGTGAGCCAACATTTCGCTTGTCGTAGAAGTTCAACGAAAGAGATTGAAGCTTTCTGAAGAGGCTATCTCGGATCTCAACCGCAATTTTGGCTCCAAGATAACCAACATTTCGGCCTCGAGCAATCTGGACTCCCAGGATAAGGATCCTGACCAGGATGTAAATCCCAATCAGTTTGCCGAACAGAGCCGCATCTTTGTTTCGAAGGGCGTTGTCAATCAGCAACATCTGCAGGAAGGGTGGCACTAGTTCGAGTCCCATTCCACCAACGCTTAGCAGGCTTCCCCAAATAAGTCTTCCACGATAGGCTTTGGTGTAGCCAAAGAGCCGTAGCAAAGTTTTGCCGCGATGAACGCAAGCTTCACAAACATTGTTGTATTGAGGAAGCGGACGACCACACTTTGGACAAACTCGTGCCTCAAGTTCGGCAGGTGGTGCAGGTTTTCCTAAAACCAACGCCTTTAGCTGCTTTTCAAGGCTCGCGAGGGGCAAGTTTTGTCGATTGGTAGAACGAATTAGTTCGACGGAATGACCATTTTGATCAGCAATAAGGGCAGTTGCGTCTACTAGGTCTTCGAGGCGAGGATTGGTGAGATCAGCAATGTTGAACTCGCCAATTGTTTCTTCCCCGAGAGGAGTTAGCTCCTTTCTAGTGGCGATTCCATTTTCGATGGTGAGTGTGGTTCTGCCGAGCCGCCCCCTGGAATCTAGGTCCGACACGACAACGATACTACTGGGGTCAGGCTCACTCATTGGGGATGTCTCTTTTTACCCAATTTTGGTGGACATTTGTACCTATTTAAAGGCTTTTAACCGTTATTTTGATCAGCTTAAGAGTTTTGCTTTCGCCTGCTCGAATTCTTCATCAGCCTAAGGGCATAGACATTGGAAATTTGCTGAAAGAGTTACGCTTCCTTACCCATTTTTCGAGACATCAGTTAATTTGGTTCAAGTAACCTTTAGTTATGTCCACTCGAGTTGTTGTTGTTGGTGCCGCGGGCAGAATGGGGGCGACCGCCGCTCGGAGCTTTTTCAACGATCCCAGCTTTGAGGTTGTTGGGTTGGTTGACCGCGATGCCGCCCCATCATCCGAATTCAACCTGCCAATCGAGACAGACTTGTCCGCCTGCTTAACTCGCACAAAGCCGGACGTGATGTTGGAATTCACAACGGGAAAAACCGCCGGAAAGCATGCGCTGACCGCCGTTCAACTTGGGGTTCCAACGGTTATTGGTGCCACAGGAGTTCCAGCCGACGAACTTGAAGCGATTAAGAACGCGGCCACCTCCGCTCCTTGTTTGTTGGTGCCCAACTTTTCGGTTGGAGCCGTTCTCATGATGCGCTTTTCTGAAATGGCGGCAAAATACATGCCCGACGCGGAGATTATTGAGCTTCATCACGAGAAGAAAGTTGACGCTCCAAGCGGAACAGCGATGCGAACCGCAGAGATGATCTCGGCGGCCAGAACAAAAGAAACAACGCGGTTACCAGAGCAACAATTGAAGTCTGAAGGAGCACGCGGGGCAAATGTAAACGGAGTTACCATCCACTCAGTTCGGCTGCCTGGGTTGCTCGCTCACCAAGAAGTTCATTTCGGCGGCGTTGGAGAATTGCTAACAATCCGACACGATTCGATGGATCGTTCGTCTTTTGAAATGGGCATCAAATTGTGCTGTTCCAAGGTGAACCAATTATCGGGTTTCGTCGTTGGAATGGAGCATTTGCTGTAAAATAGGACACTCATGGCTCTCACCTCCCTGATTTCATTCGCCGTCGCTACATATCTTCCGTCAGGACCTGCAACTCCGTTCCAAAGTGGAATTGAAGACCCGAAGTTCTCTAAACCCAAAAATGGAGAGGAAGTTGCCGTAATCACTACTAGATTTGGCAGAATTGTCCTCAAGTTCCGAGCCGACAAAGCACCTAAGCACGTCGAGAACTTTAAGAGCTTGGCCAAAAAAGGGTTTTACGACAAAACAATCTTCCACCGGGTTATCCCTGGCTTTATGATTCAAGGTGGAGACCCAAATACCAAAGGTAGCGATATGTCTACTTATGGACAGGGTGGCCCAGGAACGACGGTTAGAGCCGAATTCAATAATCTCAATCATAAGCGAGGCGTTCTTTCGATGGCACGCTCACAAAGCCCAGATTCTGCGGGTTCGCAATTCTTCATCTGTGTTGCAGACGCCGCATTTTTGAATCGACAATATACGGCGTTTGGTGAAGTCGTTTCTGGAATGGATGTTGCCGATAAAATTGTCGCACAACCGCGAAACAGCAGCGATTTGCCTAATACTCGAACCGAAATGACCGTAAAAATCACCAGGTGGCCGGTTAGATAGCCGTCCTATTTTCCTTTCAGAGAGCATAAATCACATCGGATAACCAACATCCTCCCAAATTAATGTTCCTTAGGGCGGGAGGATGTTGGGAGGTTAGCGATTTCATGTCAATTTCTGACGGAGATTGCCTTCTATTTATTCCGATGATGCCTTCCTCAGATTCTACATCCGGATTCGAAGTAAAATAGATGGATGCCAACTCCAACCGCCGGCGAAGAAGTCGTCGTCATGCAAACTAATAAGGGTCAGATAGTCATTGGTTTCCGACCTGACAAAGCTCCGAATCACGTAGCCAATTTTAAGAAGCTCGCTACCGAGGGCTTTTATGATGGACTCAAGTTTCACCGAGTTATCCCTGGGTTTATGATTCAGGGTGGATGTCCCAACACTCGTGATGGAGCATTTGGTCACCCAGGTACGGGTGACCCTGGATACAAAATAGATGCGGAGTTCAATGATATGCCGCATGATCGAGGAATCCTCAGCATGGCTCGGAGCCAAAGCCCGAATTCGGCTGGATCCCAGTTCTTTTTGATGGTCGCGAAGTCATCGCACCTTGATGGACAATATTCAGGTTTCGGGTATGTCGTTGAAGGCATGGAAGTGGCGGACAGTATTGTTGCATTGAGAGGTCCCGGTGACGTTCCAATTGAACCTTGCGTAATGGAAAGTGTCACGGTAAAAACCTGGCCCTTGGAAGCGTAATTATGAGATATTTAGCCCTATTACCATTCGCCGCGCTGGTTGTCGGTTGCAACCCGACCGATTCCGGCGGTTCGTCATACAAAACTGATGGAAGCCTTCAACCGGCATACAATACGCCGACCGCCAAAGAGCCAGAACAGCCTAAGTTTTCGGCACCTAAGGATGGTGAAGAAGTGGCGGTGCTTACCACTAAATTTGGAAAGATTGTTTTCAAGTTTCGACCCGATATGGCACCAAAGCACGTTGAGAACTTCAAAACCCTCGCGAACAAGGGCTTTTACGACAAGACAATTTTTCACCGAATCATTCCGGATTTCATGATTCAAGGTGGGGACCCGAACACGAAAGACTTAGCCAAGGTTGCAAGTTACGGTCAAGGTGGGCCAGGGTATCAAGTCAAGGCGGAATTCAATAGCCTCGATCATAAACGAGGGGTCGTTTCAATGGCACGATCACAAGACCCGGATTCAGCCGGATCTCAATTCTTTATCGTAACCAAAGATCATCCAGATCTGAACAATCAATACACTGGTTTTGGTGAAGTTGTCTCGGGAATGGATATCGCTGATCAGATCGTGGCTCAACCAAGGAACAGCGGCGATTTGCCAAATGAGCGAATCGAAATGACGGTTAAGATTGCAAAGTGGCCGGTTAAGTAAGCCAAGAAGCGAGGGAACGGAAGAAGCGCAAGATGAAAGAAGCCTCTAGGAATTTCCTAGAGGCTTCTTTGTAAGTGAGAATGGGGTCAAAAAGCATAGCTTTATTGCTCCGCTACTTCCCCCCGCCGGGAGGCGGTCCACCGGGTCTTCCGCCCCGAGCACCGGGTCCCCTTCGGAAACTGTCATCCATTGTCCCGCGATATTTTCGTGGAATCCATGGGTAAGCCTCGGAAACAACGTAATAGTAGGTTCCTTTTGGAAATTCTGGCGTTACTCCGTACCTTCCATTGCACTCGTCGAGGTCACCAGAGTCCTTTACAAAATTCCAGTCCTGTTCGAACGAGCCATCAAAGGTTCCGCCAGGACCGTTGGGTCGCGTTCCTGGTTTCAAACGGTAACTTGACTTCAATGTCTTAACATTGCTCTTGGCATTTTTAGGGTCGGAATATCCAAAAGTACCGTACATCGGGAAACCGTCGGCAGCCCATCCGATAAGCACCATCTTCGAACCATCGCCACCAAGCCTTTTCATCAAATCGATTGGTATCGCGTGATAGTGATACGCACCGGTTGGCTGGACGTGGGCATTGTTGAGGTCAATTCCAAGATATTTGACTCCGTTGATGACTCCTTCCCAGTGCCAGCCCGACGAGCGGTCATTGTTCCACCACTCAGCAGTACCGGGATCAAACGGCACTCCGTTTACTGCGACTCCAAAGTCCTGCATCCTGAGCTCGGTTGTCGTTTCCGCGACTTTTGGATTAGCAGGAACTCGGAAGTTGTACTTCTGAGGGCTGATCGCATTCGGATTTCCGTTGCCCGGAAACTGGCCAGTTTTGTGGTCAGGCATCCCGTTCGAGGTGATGTATCGATACTCACCCTTAACTTCAATTTTGACTTCGTTCTTGTTTGTGGGTTGTTGCAAGGCTACGACATATAGTGCTATTCCAGTCATATGAACATGATAGATGATGGTTGTTTAGAAATCATTTAGGAATGAAAAATCCCTCCCAAGGGCCGGTTAGTATCAAAATTTGAGTTTCGCGTCGTCTTGAAAACGACTAAACTAAGATTGTAAAACCATGAACCCGATCGTACTTGCTCCCGGTCCTACTAAAGTTCACCCCGAAATGGCGCAATGGCTTCAGGATGCCGTTGATGAAGGCGCAGTTTGGCAGTCTCATCGCTCGCCTTGGTTTCTCGAACTATTTGAAGATGTTTGTAATCGAATGCGATCTTTACTTTCGATTCCGGACACTCACACCATTTTGTTCATGAACTCCTCAAACGAGGCGTGGGAAAGGGCGATGCAGTGCTTGACAACCAATGAGACTTTTCATACCGTAGGTGGAGAATTCGCAATGCGGTGGCATCAATATGCCGGCTGGCTCGGAAGAAAAGCGGTGGAATGGAAATATACGCACGAATTTGACGGCAACTTTGGCGAAATTGAAGTTCCCGCAACTGCCGAAGCAATTTGTATAACTAACAACGAAACCAGCATTGGACTCTGGACTCCCGAAGATCAAATCCACCAACTGGCTGAGCGATATCCGGACAAGATGTTCATGGTCGACGTGGTGTCCTCCATGCCTCACTGTCAGCTCGATTGGAGCCTCGTTGACGTTGCCATGTGGTCTATCCAGAAGGGGTTCCACTGCATTGCCGGACTTTCTGTTGTTGTTGTTTCTAAGCGGGCGCTAGAACGCGCCGACCAGTTGGAGAAGACTCAAAGCATTGGCTCGTTCCACGCATTCAACCGGGTTGCCGGATACGCGGCGCAAAACATGACCGCGGAGACTCCCAACGTTTTGGCGATCTACATTTTGCGAAAAGCAATCATGAAGTATCAATCGATCGGGCTGGACAATCTACGCCAAGGAGTTCGCGATCGAGCGTCGGCATTTTATGCGGCTCTGGAAGATACATCGTTTGGATGCTTGGTGAAGGAGAAAGCCTACCGATCGCCCACTCTATTCGCGGTCAGCTCGGGCGACCTGAACGCCAACGACCTGCGGGCAAAGTGGTCGAAGGAGTTGAATATGTGGACGGGGGCTTGCTACGGTCCGCTGAAGGATGGCAACTTCCGAGTTGGCAACTTCCCAATGCATACTGCTGGGGAGCATGAAGCAATGCTGAACGCAATCCGAGCGGCGTCGTTGGCGGCGGTTTAAACACATTCCAACAAAACGCCTTGAGAGCATGATACGATAGGCGTATCATGCTCTCTTTGCTTTGCGCTGCGATGGTTGTCCAGCAAACTAATCTATTCCCAGTTCGCTGGTTTTACATGCAGACGAACTTAGCGGTTGCGACGAACGCTGACCAGGTGATCTCGGTGATGGAGAGAGCCAAGAAAGCCGGATACAACGGCATGGTCATCACCGACTCGAAATTCTCGATCCTCGACAATGTCTACAAGCCGTATTTCGACAACGCGGAAAGGGTGCGTAAGAAAGGAGAAGAACTAAGCATGACAATTACGCCCTGCGTAGCGGATATGGGATGGTCGAGCGGACTACTCAGCCACGATGTGAACCTCATTGAGGGCCAGCCCGTCAAGCGGATGCCTTT
>JAYVHY010000317.1:0-3199 GCA_043770615.1 Armatimonadota bacterium
TCTTAACCTTGTTTCCCGCTTCTGCCAGCTTCATTGCTGCCATTAGTCCGGCTAACCCGCCGCCTACCACGACGACTGTCCGTTGTGCTGCCATTTGTCCTTACTATTCTACGCAGTTTGGCGGTGGAATCGCCAAGGTTGTACAGGAAATCATGACAAGGTGAGATTCGATGCCTCAAACCTTAAAGCGGGCTATGACTTGAGACGTTATGAGCAAGTCCTTCCCGCTTGAAGAGTTGAGGCTAAGAAGTCCCATCCTCGCCCATATCTGAAAGCTCAGACATGACGACTCTCAAACTCATTACTTATATATACGTATGTCTACTATTTTTGTTTCATGATTTTGACATTGTTTCAAAAAAAGTACTGAGCAGGCTACTTTAACGCTCCATTAATCGCCGCCGTCATACCTTCAGCATCAATTCCCGCTGATCGGAAGACAACCTTTCCATCTTTACCAATGACAATGAAACTTGGCCACGCCATGATGTTGTAGGCAATCGAAATTGGACCCGCTGGCGATCCATCGACAAGGTTTCGGTGAGTCATGTTGTACTTAGCCTCAATATCCTTGACCATCTGCGCCCCACCGTCGCTGTTGACACCGACAAAGACAACATTTTGATCAGCAAACTGCTTTTCGACTCCTTGCATGATTGGAATCGTTCGTTCGCAAGACGGACACCACGATGCCCAAAACTCCAGAACTACAACTTTGCCTCGATATTCAGTCAATTGAAATCGCTTTCCGTCGCTATCCTTGGAGACAAAATCTGGAAAGACATCTCCAGGTTGCAAGTGCTTCTTTCGCAGGATAATAGTCCGGGCTTCTTTCGCCGCGTCGGTGCCTGCATATTGCTCAACGAGGCGATTGTAGACTTCCCACTTCAGGTCAAGAATGTCATCCATTCTGTTGGCCTTATCTAACAACAACGGAGCACGAACTGCCTTGTGGGGAGATTTCTGAAGGACCAATTCTGGGAGACTCCCTATTCTGGCACTGGCAGCAAAAGTACTTTTGAAATCAACAAGAAACGGGATGACTTTCACAAGATAGTCCAGCCGTTCGTGACTAATGAACGATTTGGTCAGGACATCCAGAATTCGATTTTCTCTCGCAGAATCCCTTTGTCCAGAAAACAGAGCTAGGGACCAAGCTTTGATTGCAAGAGGTGACTTTCCTGCAGCGGTCGCGATCGACTCAAATTCCTTCGACACCTTTACATTGACACGATTCACTCCACTTGCAAACCTTAACTCACCCTTAGCGCCTAGCGACTGCTCGTACCGACTATTAAGGTCCTTTAGCTGCTTTTCCAAATCGACGAAATTGCCTTTCAAGCTAAGAACAATCGCCAACGGAATAATCATGGTCTTATACTCACACTCGGAACCCAAACAAGCCCCTTCAAAATCGTTACGTTGTTTCCCTTCTTCCAGTCACCAACGTGCAGTTCACTGGTGTAGACCTGTTTCTTCCCCAAAGCCGAGGTGTCACGACTTGTGCAATACGCAAACAAGGATCGTCCAGTCCAAAAGTCAACGCAATTTCCATCCTCAAATATGGTTCGTGGCTTTTTGCCCTTTTCAAACAGCATCACCCCATTAATATCCCCAGATGTCGATGAATGTGATCCTATCCCAAGCCATAGCTTGGCTCCGCCATCTGATGTCCAGGCACGAAACATGTCCCACTCGCTCTTTTCCTCTTTGCCGTTCACCCAATACCTGAATCCGTCATATCGCTTGCCTTTAATGGGATGCTCTGGATTGTTTGGATCCGGTATTGTGGCTTCCTCCTCTCCGGGAATATCAATTTCCTCATGGTGCGGAGTCTCCATCGCTGGTTCCAATTTTAAGGTACTAGGATTCAAGATAAATACACCTTTGGTTCGATCAAAGTCCTCAACCATTTCTGGCATTCCCGGCTCGGTGCTTCGATAGCGAGACTCGCCAAACCGAAGCGTGGTCGTCTTCTTGATTAACACTGGCTTCCAGGGCGAGAGTTTGCTCGTCCAGAGTCCCTTATCGCCAAACCACGCAAGCCGATCTCGACCTATCCACTGAACCGAGCCTGGCTCATCCGTAGTTTTGAGCAACGTGCGATTCTTGCCCGTCAAATCAGAAACAAACAATTCAAATTGACTCTTGGCGTTACCAGCCTTGTAAAACCGGGCGACGAATGCCAGCGAGTGGCTAGAGGCAATAAGTGCTATGCAAGCAGAGATGACAACCATTTGTTTTTCAATGTTACAACGTATTGGGAACTACTTTGTTATCTCAAAATGTTCCGACATTCAAGGGGAATCAATGCGAATCATCACTATTGCCATAGCGACCTGCCTCACCGGTGCCTGTATCGCCCAAACTTCAGATCTCGTCTCCGCTAACACGGGTAGCGACGTCATCACAAAAGGGGCGACCATGCTCCTCAAAACTGCTGACTTTGAAAAACTGAGAACTGAGCTTTCTTCAGTCGCCCTCAAGCACCACGGCATCATTGCTGACTCAAAAACCAATGTCTCTCCTAAAGGAAGAAAGCATGGTTGGTTTCGAATTTCTGTCCCTGCCGACCAAATTGAGTCATTGCTGACCGATATCAGACCCGTCGCCAAAGTTGTAGGTGAAGAATCCAAAACATCGAATCGGAAACCAGAAATTGATGAGCTCGATCTTCGCCGACAAAATGTTATCAATCATGTAGATCGACTCAAATCCAGCTTAACATCTCGAAAATCGATCCGCGGTAGCGACGTTCTGTTCATGGAAGATAAGATTTTTCGGGCGGAAACCGATCGCGATCTCCTGCTTAATGATCGCAAAAAGATAGAAGGCACCGTTGCCAATGCCAGCATCGTCGTATCTGCTTACGAACCAGGAACCGATGTCACACCACCTCCCGCGGGTCCTTCCAAACTAACCGCTGGCGTTGTGAGCGGATTTAAAACCGCTATCCTTGACTCAGCGACTCAAGTGGTTACAATCGTAAAGTGGCTGGTAATGCTACTCATAGCGATCCCTCTATATCGTCGGTTCAAGCCCGGCCTCGCCAAAACATGGGCGCAGTTTCTAAAATTGTTTGACGACGAAAAGGCAAAAGCAACCAAGCAATAACAATTGCATCCCAGACTGGCTAAACTACCTTCTGGAATGGATCAAGTTCGAGTTGGACTAATTGGTGTTGGAGGCTTCGCACGTC
>JAYVHY010000318.1:0-3191 GCA_043770615.1 Armatimonadota bacterium
CAATGCATGCAGATGAGGTTATTCGCATGGAGGGACAGTTTTCACTGATTGCCCCAAACGGAAAAATCACACCGTTCGGACCCATGTCGTCAACTTTTGCTCCGTCCTTACTTGCCAGCATTCCTTATGATCCTTCATTAGCTGGTTCAAAAGTCAAAATTGTTGGAACAGTCCATGTGTACCATCGAGAGGGGATTAAGTCGGAACGAGAAATGATGCCAGATGGATCTGTTAGGCTTTATATGAACACTGGAACGGTTAGCTTTCGGAAGGCACCAAACTCTAAGCCTCCTCAATTAATCGTCGAGTGCATCGATCTTAAATCGGTTCATGAACATGGACTAGAACTGATTGGGAAGGACAAGAAAACCGTTTCTAATAGAATTTTGCTGAAAGAAGGCAAGCAATTTATTGATCGCGAGACCATTCCCTATTTGGGCCGACAACTTGGAATGGAGCCGTATATCATTCGGCAGCTCCTTCCAAAACGGAAAGAGCCGATGACGTTAGTCATCCCGGTTCAAAACATCATTCCCTAGCGGGAACTTTCCTTCGCGCACAAGTTGGTATTCTCACAGCAGCAATGCGTGTTCAGAAAACTCTTTCGATTAGTGCCCTCCTCTTAGTTTCAGGCATCTCCGCCGCTCAATCGGCTGAATTGTTTAGTTCCATGCAATGGCGGTTTGTGGGGCCATACCGAGGTGGTCGATCGATAGCGGTTGCAGGCTCGGTTCAACGTCCCAAGGAGTACTTCTTTGGCGCTACTGGTGGAGGAATCTGGAAGACGGTCGACTCCGGCGAAACATGGAAGCCAGTCAGCGACGGATTTTTAGGCTCAAGCTCCGTGGGAGCGATCACGATTTCGCCAACTAACCCAGAAATCATTTATGCCGGAACGGGCGAACGAGACATTCGAGGCAACATATCCGAAGGCGACGGTGCCTATAAGTCGACCGACGGTGGATCGACTTGGTCACACATTGGACTCAGAGAGACCCAAACGATTTCTCGCATCGTTGTTCATCCTACCAACCCAGATATCGTTTGGGTCGCTGCTCTCGGTCATATTTACGGCAAAAACAATGAACGCGGAGTCTATAAGTCAGAAGACGGTGGCTCAACTTGGAAGCGTGTGCTTTTCGCAACCAATCAAGCCGGTGCCGTTGACCTCGTAGTTGACTCCAAAGACCCGAAAGTACTAATGGCAACAATTTGGGATGCCTGGAGAACCCCGTACTCTCTCAACTCGGGTGGACCCAATAGCACGATCATGAAGTCAGTGGATGGTGGCGAGACCTGGTCGGACATCGGTCGGAACGAAGGACTGCCTAAGGGCACTCTCGGGAAAATCGGAGTTTCGATTTCGCCAGTAGATCACAACCGATACTGGGCTCACATTGAAGCGATTGATGGCGGGATCTTTGTTTCCGACGATGCCGGTGCGACCTGGAAAAAGACCAACGACGATCGCAACTGGCGTCAACGAGCCTGGTATTACACTCACATCATTGCGGATCCAAAGGACAAAGAAGCAGTCCATGTTCTCAATGTAGGATGGGGCAAGTCCACCGACGGAGGCAAGACTTTTGCCGGGCTAAGACCACCCCATGGCGACAATCATGACTTATGGATTTCTCCCGACGATCCCAAGCGAATGATTGAGGCTAATGATGGAGGTGCCACGATCACCTCGGATGGCGGAATTACGTTCAGCTCCCTAGATGTGCCAACCGCTCAAATCTATCACGTCTCAACCGACAACGCATTTCCATACAACATCCTCGGCGCCCAGCAAGACAACAGTTCGATCAGGATTCCTAGCCGAACATTTGGCAATGGAATCACTAAGGACGACTGGGAAGGAACTGCGGGAGGCGAAAGTGGCTACATCGCCGCAAAACCAAACAATCCCGACATCGTTTTTGGAGGCAGCTACGGAGGTGACCTCTCATGGTTTAACCATCGTACAAAAAATAGCCGGTCCGTTGATCCTTGGCCAGATAACCCCATGGGACATGGCGCAGAAGACTTGGACTACCGATTCCAATGGACCTATCCAATTGTCTTTTCTCACCACAATCCGGAGCTTCTTTACACTTGTTCACAGTTCGTCATGGCGAGCACGGACATGGGTCAAAGTTGGAAGAAACTTAGCCCAGATTTGACTCGCAACGATAAGTCAATGATGAAATCGTCCGGCGGTCCGATCACCAAAGACAACACCAGCATTGAATACATCGGCACCGTCTTCACGCTCGCCGAGTCACCCAAGAAGAAGGGAATCCTCTGGGCTGGGAGCGACGACGGACTCATCCATATCACTCAGGATGGAGGGCGAACATGGACGAACGTTACTCCAGTTGGAATGCCACAGTTTGGTAAAGTCAGCATGCTTGAAGCCTCGCCATTTGATGCCGGAACGGCTTATGCCGCCGTTGACAATCATCTCAACGATGACCAAACGCCATACGCCTACAAAACGACTGACTTTGGCAAGTCCTGGACTGCCATAACGTCTGGACTCCCAAAGAATGCCTTCGTAAGGGTAGTCCGCGAAGACCAGAAGCAACCCGGACTCCTGTATGCAGGAACTGAAACAGGTCTCTTCGTCAGCTTCAACAGCGGCAACCGTTGGCAAAGTCTGCAAAATAACCTACCGCTTAGCCCGGTTCATGACATCGCGTGGAAGGAGAACGATCTGGTTCTCGCAACCCATGGTCGCGGTTTTTGGGTGATGGATGATCTTTCACCGCTTCAACAAATGGTCGCTGATCCACGGTCAGGAATGCGCTTATTCAAGCCAAAGGACACCATTCCGGTCAACTACTTTGGGCAAGGTGGTCCAAAAGTCGGCGCGAATCCAAAGGGTGGCCTGCAAATCAACTACTACCTGCCCGATGAAGTCAAAGACGTTAAGTTTGAAGTTTCAGATTCCACCGGAAAGGTTCTTCAAACCGTATCTGGTCAAACCAATAAGGGTCTGCATCAAACTAGCGCATCGTTTAGGTACCCGTCGTTTAAGATGATCCCTGGCATGATTTTTTGGGCTGGTGGGGCTTCTCCAATTGCCGCGCCTCCTGGGGAATATAAGCTAACCATGATTGCCGACGGTCAGAAAATGATGACCACATTTAGGTGGCTGAAAGATCCTCGGACTTCCGCCACAGACGCTGATCTTCAAGAGAAATTCC
>JAYVHY010000319.1:0-17066 GCA_043770615.1 Armatimonadota bacterium
TTTACGCTGCCATCTGGGTTTAATGCCTCGTTATATTTGAGAGTGACTTTCGTGCCCTTCGGTCCGGTCGTAGTCAGCTTTGCCCATCCGGCAATGTTGGTTCCGAGGTCAAAGACATAGACACCTGGCTTTGGTTCTGTTAACTTGACTGGTTTGATCGTTTTGGTTACTCGAATAGGAGGATGCTGTTGCGAAACCAACTTTCCTTTCGGCGCTTCGACCATTGCTACTGGCTTCCAATTGGCTTCCTTGGGTCGCGCATCAATGGTTTCTCCTCCACGCACGCAGTTGAATGTGATTGAACCCGTATCCCACTTCCAGGTTTCGTCCGAAACAACCTTCTTTGATGTTCCATCAGAAAATTCAATTTCTAGGTGAAATCGCGCCCGCGGTGAGGCAGACCATGGAGCCTTCTCGAATCCAAATAGATCTGGCGTTGTTAGGTTAAACCAGCCGCCACCAAGAAGAATCCCGAGTTGGTTGAGTCCAGACTGAAGCAATTTCGTAACATCGTAGGTCACATACAAAGCACTCTTTGAATAATCGGTGAAACCGGGATCCAATACATGGTCTCCCACTTTTTTCCCGTTGATTTGAAGTTCAGAATAGCCGAGCCCACAAAGAAATGCCGTAGCCCGGACCACTTTCTTTGACACCTTGATTTCTTTCTTTAATTGGATTGCAGCGTTCTCCGGACCTTTGTCCCCGGTGCTAGAATTGGCACGAAGATACTCACCATCAGTGAGCCTCTTGCGATTCCAATCTGAATTTTCGACGCTATCGTTTGAACTCACTGGAGCATTGAGAGCAACATTCTTTCCATTTGACATCACCTCTAGTTCAGCAAGGGCAAAGCAGTACGGCTCCGGTCCAGTCTTCCGATTCCAAAGCTTAATCGCAGTTATCCGTATATATCGAACTCTGATGTTCTTCGCTCCAAACATAGCCGGTAGCCCACCCGGGTTTTGGAAGTCCTTGTTCGAATAATCGGCAATCATCAACGAATGTTCAAACGTGGGGCGATCTGAACCTTCAATTCGAAATCTTATTGGGAAGCCAAACCCTTTCTTAACATCAGAGCCAGGTGGACTTGGCGAATGGAGAATGATCTCCGAAATTGGCTTCACGGCACCAAGATCAACTTGAACCCATTTCTCGACATCTTGCGACTTCGATTCTAAGGCATGATATCCAAACATGCTTTGCGATCCAATATATGAATGTTCGGCGGTCGCCGCAATCCATTTGCCCATCCAATCTTCTGGTCGAAATAATCCTGTCGTCCAACTTGAGACTTGGCTCCATTGAGATGCCTTCCCATCTCGGTCCCAGACTCGAACCTTCCAAAAGCATTGGATGTTTGAGTTTAGCGGTTTGCCCGCATATTCAACGTGAACCGATTGATCAGATACAGCTCGTCCCGAATCCCAAAGATCCGCTTTTCCGGCTTCTAGTTCGGATTTTGAACTCGCAACTTGGATCTGATAGGCAGTTTGGATCTCAGCCCGACGAGTAGATTCGAACCACCACGCCAAACGTGGGTGGAGCGTATCAACGCCCAATGGTTTGTTCTGATATTCACACTTGAGATTAATCGGAGCAAGAGCAAAACTCATCGCGGTTACACAAAGTACGAATAAGGTTCCGAACAATCGGAAAAAAGCCGGCAGGGCGTTCCTCATGAAGTTCCAACGTTACCCTAGATGGTGCGATAATCAAGGCATGCTTTCAACCATTCTTTTTGCAACGATTTTTCAGGCAACTCAGAGAGATTATCTTACCGATGTCGTAACGGAACTAAAGAAAGAGTGGCCAGCCAATCGAATGATTGAAGTTGTTTGTCATGGACACAGCGTCCCGGCTGGATTCTTTAAGACACCGGAAATCCAGGCACAAAACGCTTATCCTAACCTTCTGAAAATTGGTCTAAACCAGTGGTTTCCCCACGCGGTGATAAATGTAACGGTGACCGCAATTGGAGGAGAGAACTCAATCAGCGGAGAAAAACGGTTTGCTCGTGATGTCCTTGCTCGACATCCTGATGTCGTGACGATCGATTATTCACTCAATGACCGGGGGCACAACAAAGAAACGGTCCACCAGGCTTGGATATCGATGATCAAGCAAGCCAAAGCTCAGAACATCAAGGTGATCTTGCTCACTCCTACTCCAGATCAATCGGCAAAAATGGATGACCCAAACGACCCGATCAACCTGCAAGCTAACGATGTCAGAGAGATTGCTATGGAACAGGGAGTCGGCCTCGTCGATAGTCTGTCTGAATTCAAGAAGGCTATAAAAACTGGGGCGACCTTGCCGTCATTGATGTCGCAAGTCAATCATCCCAATCGAGAAGGGCATAAGATTGTTGCCAAAGAATTGATCAAATGGTTTCCCAACTAGGTAAACCGAGTCTTAAGACTACTCTTCAGGACGGTCACATATCGTTGAATGACCGAATTCAAAGAGCTTCTCGGAATATCCTTTCTCGATCGCTATCCCAATATCCGCATTCGAGCTGCAGAAAGACCGAAGTATAGGGAATCATGGTGTTTGTCTTGATGACCAAAACCGAGTAGTTGGCTCCTTCCATGTTGAGTTTTTCCAGGATTAAGTCGTGTGCTCCTTCTGAGCATTGGAGTTGTCCTGTTTCGAACCGAATACTCGATCTCAGAGCATTGACCCCTGGGCAAAGGTCGTCGGTTAAGAATCCTAATTCTCGATCCAAAAAGACCTTTGGTAAGACGTGGGCGGATTCGTGAATCGAGCATAGAACGATTCGAAGTACTTCGTCTATCGGAGAATTAGCTATCACCATCGTGACTCCGGGTGCCGACTGCTCCGGGTACGCCGCATCAGCAATGACGATCCAGTTCCTGTGTCCGAGTCGGGGAAGATGTTCAGCGAATTGATCTTGCCAAGTACTCATTGGTCTATTTTAGTTAGGTTTGGTGGTAGGAATCACTTGATTAGCAACAAAATCCGCTCCACCCTGATTAGTGCGGGTTGACTTACAGCCATTCGTTGAGATATTGTTGCCGACTGGTCACCATACGTTCTGTGAATATCTAGTCCAATCTGACCTGGCTGAACAATCCATTCCGATTGACGAACACCTGGTTATGAATGGATTTTTCCTTTCCACCAACCCGAAACTCAGCGAGTTCTAAGGGAGTTTCAATCGCAACTGGGTTACCCGACATAATCGATTCCTAACGACAAAACTCAGCTAAAGTTAGGTTCAGTTTCATCCTCCCTCCCTATAGGCACATGATTTTGGGAGGATGATGCCGAAACGACCCTAATCCACGCTCCCACGACGGTTCTATAGCTTCCCAAAATGAATAGCCATGAACCAAAGTATCTAACTTGATCCAAATTCAGTGGCGGAATAAGTAGAATTTGAGGGAGTATGAACCAAATGGTCACTGTTGATCCCATCTCCGAAATCGAAAGGAGCTTCTATGCCGAAAACGGCTATTTAGTTGTCAGAGGTCTTTTCAATGCCAATGAGTGCGATTTTTGGTGTCAGTATTTCACCGATATGGTCGAGCGTGGTGGAGATGGCTGGGCAGAAGGCGGAGTTGATCCAAGCCATGAAGATCCCTTAAAAAGATATCCCCGTTTACTCCAGCCGCATCGTGGCGATAAGGTCGCATTTGATTACATGGTTGATGCCCGAATTAACCGATATTTGACCTCATTTTATGATCGTGAGCCATTGGCAGTTCAAACGATGGTCTACTTCAAGCCTCCTGGAGCTAGAGGGCAAGCACTTCATCAAGATAACCGATATCTTCAGGCTGAGCCTGGAACTTGCATGGCCGCTTGGCTCGCTCTCGAAGATATCGATGATGAGAACGGTTGCCTAGAAGTCGTTCCGGGTACTCAAGACATGCCGATGGTTTGCACGGAAAAAGCGGACACGACAAAGAGTTTTTCTGACGTAGTAATTAACCTGCCAGGAATGTCAGCCATTCCGGTTCACATGAAAAAAGGCGATGTTATATTCTTCAACGGATCGCTGGTGCATGGATCGGGCCCAAATCAATCCAATTCAAGATTTCGCCGTATCATGGTCGGTCACTACATCGAAGGTAATGCCGAACAAGTTGCGAAATACTATTTTCCCGTGTTTAGAATGGATGGTAGCCAGGTTGAGGGTCTTACCTCCATAGACCAAGGTGGACCATGCGGAGTTCCGGTATTCAAGGATGGGAAACTAACATTCGAAATGGGTAATCAATCGGGTGAAGTAACCGGACCACACTAGCCCCAAACGGCGAGGTACTCGTTGATCTTTTTGGCAAGTTTTTGCTTGAATTCATAAGTGGTCGATGCACCAAACGAAATTCCTTTTCCTCTTGAATCAGTCAAATTGATCGTTTGCAATGGCGCTGCCCCGTTGCTCGACTGGGTGGTCCCCGATTGAGGTTTCCCAATCGATGCCCTAGTATCCTCACTCAGTTCAAAAGTCTTGGTCCGAACCCAACCTCCAAGCTTTCTATTGATCGTCAAAGTACGACCATTGAGAGAAATGGACTCGGTGCAAAGTGAATTCACGCATGAGCCAAGCATTGCAAATCCAACTAGAAAAAAGATTGAATAGAACGCCAATAGCCCAAATGCTGCGAACCCAAATGCTCGGTACATCCCTCCGATCATGATAACGCAATGAATGGCAGTGAATGCCGTCCAGCCGAGCCCAAAAACACCTGCTCCAATTGCAACCGCCTTATTGGGAGGCGAGGTTTCCAATTCAAGCACTGAAGGAATCAAATCCGAAGCCTGTACTCCAATCTCCTGCTTTGCTTCTCGTTCCGCGAGGCGGTCCTGAAGCGACGCGACGTCAATCATCCCCTGAGGATCACCCGGTGCAACCTTGGCTAATTGTTTTCTTAGTCCACCTTCGAGCGAGTCGAGTTGTCCAAGGGCTTGGTTGACGGTATCAAAGAGCTGGCGATCTGATCCTTCGGTAAATGGTTCAAGGAGCCTTCGTAACTCTGGAGCATCATTTTTTAGTGACGCAATCGCGGCAAGCTGATTCCGAATCGTTGCGGATTCGAAGGGCACCTCGTCGCTCGCAATAAGAGGCGCAAACCTCGCCAGCCATTGATTTGCCAACTCTCTTACCGCCCCCTGATCGTTTTCAAACGAATACTGTGATGCCACTGTATGACAGATTATCGGAATTCTGTGGCGTTTTCTGCCTATTTTGATGCACGAATGGTCATTTCACACTCAAAATGGACCTGAACGATGTACAGCCATCAGCCAACAGCCGACAGCCGACAGCCGAAAGCTGAAAGCTGAAAGCTGAAAGCTAAAAGCTAATATGCCTTGGCAAAAACAACCCGTTGTTTGCTAGGCTTTCCGGTCATAACGCAAAATCCAGGTTCGCCATCGCTAGGAATCAAGGGTTCTAACGGAATACAACGAATGGTCGCTTTAGTCATTTCACTTATCTTTGCTTCTGTTTCTTCGGTTCCATCCCAGTAAGCCAAGACAAATCCGCCGCCACCTTCTCCTTCAAACTGCTTGGCGAATTCGTCCCAGGTGTCAATTCGATGGATGTTTGCGTCTCGGAAGGCTGTTGCCTTGGCGAACATATCTTCATGAATGGTCGGGATAAGATTCACAATCGTATCGACAATTTTATCAAGCGCAACCATTTCACTTGAGTCATTGTCTCGCCTTGAAACGCCTAGTTCACCTGCCTCAAGCTCTCGTCCACCAACGTCAACCCGAATGCATGCGCCAAGCATCTCCCAATCCTTGGCTTTGAAACCAGGTGACTCTTTGGTTCGGTCATCGACTTTACAGCGGATTCCTTTAGTCTTGAGTTGAGCAGCAAGGTCCTTCGAGACTGAAACCGTCTGTTCGAAAACTTCGCCTCTGCCCATCGGAATGAATACAACCTGAACGGGTGCTAGTTTTGGCGGACAAACGAATCCTTTGTCATCGCTATGCGCCATGATCAAGGTTCCAATAAGCCGAGTTGAAACTCCCCAACTTGTGGCGTATACATATTCCCGCTTACCTTCCGCGCTTTGATATTGGACATCAAAAGCCTTTGCAAAATTCTGACCAAGGTGGTGGGACGTTCCGGCCTGAATGGCTTTCTTATCCTGAGTCATCGCCTCGATACAGTAGGAATGGCTTGCGCCTGCAAACTTTTCGCTCTCCGTTTTCAAGCCACGGAAAACTGGGACTGCCATCCACTCCTCGGCAAACTTAGCGTAAACCTCGTGAAGGATAGTCAGGGCTTCTTGGTCGGCTTCCTCAAAGGTTGCATGGGCAGTATGCCCCTCTTGCCACAAAAATTCAGCAGTACGAAGGAACAACCGCGTTCGAAGCTCCCACCGCATGACATTAGCCCATTGATTCACCATGATGGGCAAATCTCGGTGACTCTGGATCCACTTTTTATAGGTGTTCCAAATAATCGTCTCACTCGTCGGTCGAATGATCAATGGTTCTTCTAACTCGGCTTCGGGATCAGGAATCAATCCTTTACCATCTGGACCCTTAGTGAGTCGGTGGTGAGTTACTACCGCGCATTCTTTGGCAAAGCCCTCTACGTGGTCAGCCTCTTTATCAAAGAATGACTTGGGAATGAGCAATGGGAAATAGGCGTTTTGGTGGCCAGTTTCCTTGATCATGTCGTCTAGGGCACGTTGCATGTGCTCCCAGAGAGCAAAGCCATGTGGCGGAATAACCATGCACCCTCGTACTGGCGAATAGTCTGCCAATTTTGCCTTTACGACTAGTTGGTTGTACCATTCACTAAAATTCTCTTCGCGGGTTGGGATGCCTAAATTACTGCTCACAGAATGATTTTGACAGATTCGAATAATTTAGGAACCGAATGTTTCAATTGAACGTTAAATTCAATATAAGGTTCCATTGAGAGCCAAGAAAGAAACTCCCATAACCCTCGCGGCGGTCACTCAACCCAAGAAGTGACCGCCCATTTTTTTTTGCCCGATCTAAATTGGACAGAAATTCGTCAGAATTAATACAAATGATTAAGCGTTGGTTTCCATTCGGATTTTTACTTTTAGCTTCCTGCACTCCAGCTCAAGAAAGAGGAGCCGGACACTATGTCGAGAAAATTAAGCATTTTGAAGTTGAACGCGACTATATTCTTCGGATTCCAGCCGGCTATAAATCAGGAACCCCGACTCCGGTTGTATTTGCGTTGCATGGTCTGAGTGGCAATATGGACTACTTTGCATCGTCAACCAAAATAGAGGAAGTTGCCGACAAGGAAGGGTTTATTTGCGTGATCCCCAACGGCGCCCCGAGCAATTTTCGGGGTTGGAATACCGGCTTTTTCGCGATGGCAGGTTCGAAAGATGATGTTGGCTTCATCACTTCGATCCTTAATAAAGTCGAGAAAGAGTTCAGTACCGACAAAAATCGAACCTATGTTTTCGGTCACTCCAACGGGGCAATGATGTCTTATTACCTAGGTGGAGTAATGTCCGATCGTTTTGTTGCGGTAGCTGGGATCGCAGGAACAATCGGAATTCCGAGATCGGCTTCCGTCGTAAAAGCCGTACCTGACCCAAAGAATCCGATTTCAGTTCTCATGATTCACGGGCAAAAGGACAAAATGGTGGCCTACAAGTCGGGCGACGAAGCGATGTTGCAATGTACAGGTGCCGAAGATGGCGCAAAGTGGTGGGCAAAGCAAGCTGGTTGTGAAGACAAGCCGCTGATTAGCGACTTCGTTAAGGATTTCGCTACGCTTACGTCGTACAGCAATGGGAAAAACGGTACGGAAGTTCAGCTGATTTCGACTTTAAAAGGTACGCATGATGTCCCTGGCGCCTATTCAGGAAACGGACGAGAATCTGCGAGCGGGGTCGATGCAATTTCCGAGATTTGGAAGTTTTTTAAGAGCCATCCTCGAAAGTAGCATCTTGGTTAGAAATCGGCAAATAGCCAAAATCTATGACTTCGCTGGCTCTTCAGTATTTTCCCGCGGGGTTGAGTCGAGAGGGTCGTTCGGCACGATGCGGATCTTGATGATTCGCTTACCGTCTGTCTCAACAATGTTAAATTGATAGCTATCGTAAGCAAGCCATTCGCCAAGCTTCGGCTGACGTCCACATAGGCCAAAGACAAATCCGCCGATAGTATCAAAGTCTTCGCTTTCGAAGTTCGAACCAATCTCGTCGTTTACGTCATCAAGGTGAGTCTTCCCATCGACAAGGAATCCTTCCAACGACTCGGAAAACTCTGGATGTTCGTCGTCGTGCTCGTCTTGAATTTCGCCTACGAGCTCTTCAATAATGTCTTCGATTGTGACGATGCCCGAAGTACCGCCATATTCGTCTTTTATGACCGCAAGCTGAGATTTGGACAGGCGCATCTCCGCAAGCAGATCATCAATACTCTTGTTCTCCGTGACGTACAGAGGAGGTCTCATGAGTGAGCTGATATTTACTGGTTTCCCACGCAGCATCGCCAGGAACAGGTCTTTGGCGTGGATTATGCCGACAATATCGTCGTCACTTCCTTCAAAAATTGGAATCCGTGAGTGACCTGACTCTTGGATTAATTCAACCAAGTCATAGGGGTTAATATCGATTGGAACGGCGTCAAGATCTGTTCTCGGTGTCATGATTTCGCGAGCAACTGTATCAGAGAACTCCAAAACGCTATGAATCAGGTCGGTTTCGTCTGACTCCATTTCGCCAGTTTCACCGGCGGAGTCGACCAGCGACCGAATCTCCTCTTCCATCAATTTGCTTTGACGAAGGGTTACCGAGCCTCCGGCGGGACGAGCAAAAAGGTTTGCCAATCCTACAAACAACTTGGCAATGCCAAACAACAGCTTTTTGCTAAGGGCTAACAGCGGACTAGCCGCACGACGTTCACCAGGGGAAGGGTCACTCATTCTGTCTTTTTCACTACTCTACCAAAAAAATCTACTTAGGAAATGCGGAGAACACCAGGAATCCGATGATTACGCCGACGGCGGCACCAATCGAAAGCTCACCAATCGTATGAAACTTTGCCTCGTAGCGGCTTTGCGCGATGATACCAGCGAGTAACACCGCTAACCCGCCGGCTAGCGCGTTTGAGGAAAGCATGATGGCGCACGTCGCAAAGAAGAATCCTAACGCGGCATGCCCGCTAACGAGTCCACCCTGCAGTACTTGACCTCGCTTGCCCAGTCCTTTGCCGATGATTACCGCAAGTAAACAAAGGAATATTCCTAAGATAATACGAAGCGGCGAGCCAATTGCTGGAGCTTCTGAACTTAATTTAACTTGCAATGTTTCCCAGCGGTTTTCGCCGAGGATCAGCATCGCGCCAACTACCAGTGCGATCATGGTCGTGATAAGGACTGCACCGGCGGCGATATCTTTGGCGAACTTCGCCATGGGATTGTAGTTTGGACTGACAAGATCAACTACAGCTTCGATTGCTGAATTGAACATTTCCGCAACAACAACCAAGGATATCGTGAAGAGCAAAACCAGCATTTCCCTGAGACCAAGGTTAACAAAGAGCCCCAGGACAATGACTATGAATACGACGTAGAGGTGGAACCTCATATGTCGTTGGGTTTTGAACGTGAAGATGATTCCGTTCAGAGCGACCTTGAATGGCTCAAAGACGTCTCGTTTGCCACTCATTAATGTTCATTCTCCTGATGAAGTATAGACGTCCACTCCCCGTCGATTTGGACCCCAATTTGTTGGCCAACCTCATTCATTTTTTGTTGCATGACCAATCTGTCTTGATCGTCAATATCATCGTATCCGATAAGGTGTAGGCATCCATGCACCAAAAGTGCGGTCAATTCGTTGTCAATCGAAACTCCACGAAGAACTGCCTGATTGACAGCATAGGGAACACTGATGGCGATGTCGCCTAAGGGAAGTGGATCTTCCAAGCCGGAAGGAAAGGTCAAAACGTCCGTGTCATCGGGGCAATTTCGAAAATCGGAATTGAGTTGAACCATTTCGGGAGAATCCACGAGCCTTATCGCGACAGGTCGGCGAATATCGAGAGCCTCAGCCGTCGCTTGATAGGCTGAAAATAGGTTCTCCAAATCTATCGCAACATCAGTTGCGTTTTCGATAGGGAATTCCTTCATAAATGAAAAAAGGGAGCCATTGCTCCCTTTGTAAATCTTGCACCCGATTAGCTTCGGGTTGTGCGTCGACGAGCTTGTCGTCTTCGCTTTTCACTTGGCTTCTCGTAATGAGAATGTTCCTTGAGTTCCCGAAGAACACCACTCTGCTGTAGCTTCATATTAAACTTCTTCAGCGCACTATCGATGGACTCATTTGGTTGAACAATAACGTAGATCAAAGAAAACTCCTTTAAGACACAAGAGGATACCACAAAATAGCTTTTGGCTTTCGGCTTTCAGCTTTCCAACACTTTGCCTTTTGTCTCAGGGGCAAAATACAGACCAATGAGCATAAGGACATATATACAAGCTACGGGCCCGATTGCGGCGGCAACACCATCTGTTTTTGCAGTTGCGCCGATCCAAATTGGAATTGGCGCGCTGAGGATTCTTCCGGTGTTGTACGCCATGCCTGAACCGGTTGCCCTGAATCGATGGGCGAAGAGTTCAGTGAAGTACAAACCGAAGCCTGCCGTCAAACCAAGGGCAAAGAAAGATGTAATGGGTGCAAGGATGAGAATTGATGTCAAGCTCTTGGCCGTTGTAGCGGTCACGAACAACATGATTCCCGCCATGACTCCAAAAATAGCGAACATGGGGCGGCGACCAAATTTGTCAGTCAAGGGGGGAAAGGCAAGGACTCCAGCAAAGGTACCAATGTGGAGAACGATCATCGAGATATTCTTCCAGTTAGCAAAATCGGCTGTGGGAACGACCTCTTTCACTAAATTAGGGAGCCAAAAGGGCAGAATGCCGCCACCAGTAATGCCCACCACTCCAATCAATATGGCCAGGCCGAGGTTCCGGTTATAGGGAGCTGTCTTTATCAACTCAAAGAAGGCATTGGAACTTCGCTGTTTTTCGGTTGGTTTGTCGGGCTCTAGTTTTAACCTTGCGACCAAGCAAATGACGGCGGGAATGATTCCGGCAATGTATACGTATCGCCAGTTTAGTTCGCCTACACGCATGCTGATGAACACTCCGATGATCGAACCTACTGCGGCAGCTGTCTGAAGGAATGCGGCGGCACGAGCCCGGAAATTATCCGGTACCGTCTCGGCAATCAGCGCAGCGCCAGCCGCCCACTCTCCGCCAATTCCGAGTCCGGTTAGGAATCTTGCAACAAGAACTTGCTCCGGATTTTGGCAAAAGGCAGTTAGCCCAGTAAACAAACAGTATAGAAAAATTGTGAGTACAAGGGTCCTGGCTCGACCCCATCGGTCGGCAACGATACCAAAGATGAGCCCTCCCAAAGACCAGCCCAACAGCATCCCAGTGTGGATTCGACCTTCCCATAGTGTGCCAACCGCTTTATAGCCTTCCGGGCCGAGCATTTCGGTCATCATTGCCGTTTTGGTCAGTCCGAAGAACGAAGCCTCCATGACATCAAAGACCCAACCGAGCCAGGCGATAATGAGGACGAACCGCTGGTATTTGTTGAGACCGGAAAACATGTTCTACACCTCTAATCCTAAAGTTTTTTTGAGCTTGGTCACTTCGACTTGGCTCAACATGCGACATTCGCCGGGACGTAGTCCCTTCAAATAGTACGGTCCAATTCTTAACCTCGTCAACTTGATGACTGGGTGACCGACTGCATAACACATTTGGCGAACTTGGCGTTTGCGCCCCTCGTGAATGGTGATTCGCAGAGAGGTTGTTTGATTGTTTTGCTCGACGAATACCAGCTCAACTTTTGCGGGGGCGGTTTTTCCGCCTTCAATGAAGATGCCCTTTCGCAGCTTTTCAAGAGTTTTCTCGTCGGGAATTCCTTCAACGACTGCTTGATACTCTTTCTCAAGTCCGTATCGAGGATGGGTAATCCGTAAAGCAATATCGCCATCGTTAGTGACAAAGAGCAAACCATCCGTATCTTTGTCTAATCGACCGACCGGTTTTAGCTGGACTCCGTAATTTGGCATGTACTGCTTGATCGTCGGTCGCCCCTGAGGGTCATTTAGGGTAGTCACAACTCCGACTGGTTTATGGAAAATGAGGGTGTACTTTTTAGCATTGTTGATTAGCTTGCCATCAACGCTTACTTGGTCATCAGGACCTACTTTGAATCCTTGCTCAACAATGGACACACCATTGACTTGAACCCGACCTTCGGTGATGTAATTTTCGGCGGCTCGACGCGAGCAAATGCCTGAATGGGCGATCCTCACATGCAGTCTTTCAAGCTCGGGTTTGGGCACGGAGGATTCCACGATAGATAAGAGTACCGGCACCGAGGGTGCCAACAACTGCAAAAAACGCCAAACCAGCAGTATTGATCATCGATGAATTCATCGATGAACTAATTGTTTCAACGGGTTCGTCGGAAGTTGCGTAAACCGGAATTTTTTGTAAGAAACCGTCTCGGTCGGACACTTCAAAATTGCCAATCTTGTCACCGGTCTTGAAGTGGTGGCTACCGCTCAATGGTACGAATCGTTGCTCGACCTTGTCTTTATCCTTGTGGACGCAAGCATAAACGTCTTCTCTCAATTCGGCGGTGCAAGAAACTTCTGATCCCAGTTCTTTTGCATCCATTGGTCCGGCGGCTCTGATTAGTTTCGTTTCATAGTTGGCAAACGCCCAATCCAGCATTTTCTTGTGATCATCCATCCAATGGGGTGCATTCATCAAGCTCGTAATAAATTGGCTTCCGTCCCGAGTTGCGCTACCCACGTAGGTATGCCCGGCAGGATTTGTGTAGCCGGTCTTTACTCCATCAGCGGTGGCGTCCTTCCAAAGGTACTTATTGCGACTGATCATCAGACGATCTTGGAAGTTAATGCTTCGATCAATAACCTTTTTTTGCGTTCTAACAACTTCACTAAAGTCCGGCCTTTTGAGGGCTTCTCGGGCGATCAAGCATAAGTCATACGACGAAATCTTGTGACTCTTATCGTTGAGCCCATTGGGGTTTGAAAAGTTGGTGTGCTCACAGCCGATTTCTTTTGCCCGCTTATTCATCCGCCGGCTAAATCCAGCTACGCTGCCATCCATCTGGACGGCAATCGCGTAACAGCCGT
This sequence comes from Armatimonadota bacterium, assembly GCA_043770615.1. Taxonomy (GTDB): domain Bacteria; phylum Armatimonadota; class Fimbriimonadia; order Fimbriimonadales; family Fimbriimonadaceae; genus Fimbriimonas. The sequence goes on from JAYVHY010000319.1 coordinate 13,177, forward strand.
CATTCGCACTTCTCAGCATAAGCGCATAGGCCATGTTTTTGACCCTTACACTCTCGAATGGCTTGAGGTACATGCTCGACTCTTTGACCTTGGTTACATCGGCAGGTGCGGTTATTAAATCGTCTGGTTTATACTGCTCCAACATCAGCAAACAGGTCATGATTTTGGTTGTGCTTGCCGGATAGCGCATCGAGTCTTTATCTCGCGACCAAAGAACCTTTTTAGTTTTTGAGTCGATAACGCACGCCGCTTGGACGGTGGTTTCTCGAAGTGGATGCGGAGCTTCGGCATATCCAGGAGACATCAATTTGAACATGACGGGAAGTATGAGACTCAAGGTTGTTCCTCCATTTCTGATTCGACTTCTGTAGTAGCAAGAGATGGCAAGGCGTCGACTTCCAGTTGGGGTAATTGACCAAGCCCATCAAGGTTAAACTGATGTAAGAACTGTTGCGTAGTTCCAAATAACATTGGGCGGCCGGGAGTTGATTTTCGTCCGACTTCGCAGATGAGGTTTCGCTCTTGGAGCACACGGACGCCGTAGTCGCTTTGGACACCTCGGACGACTTCAATCTCCGCCGTGGTGATCGGTTGTTTGTAGGCGACAATCGCGAGGACTTCCATGATGCTTCTACTCAGGCGTTGCTTTTGTGGCTTCATATAGACGCCAACAAGTTCGGCAAATTCGGCTTTGGTTGCCAGTTGAAAGCCTCCGGCAATCTTAACCAGCTTTAAGGCTCCAGTAGCATCGAGGCGCTCACCCAGAAGTTCGAGACCTTGATCGACTTGCCCTTCCGCAACATCCAAGGTTCTGGCAAGGTCGTTTAACCTTGCCGGTGCCTCGCTTACAAAGAGGAGTGCTTCCAACTGATCAACTAAGTTCATTTTTTGGCGAAGAGAACCTCCTCGCCTTCTAGTTTAACCGCTGCTTTCTTGAGTCGGATAAGTTCTAACAGTGAGAGGAACCAATAAACCGCATCATTACGGGTGTAAGAACCGACAAACAGGGCAGTGATTGGTCGATATTCTTTGGTGAGACAAAGTAAGACGACCCTCATTTGTTCGTCGAGGGATTTACGTATTTTGCCAAGCACCTCGATTTGATCAGGTTCCGCTTTGCGGATCAGACTTTCAAATGCTCGAGCAAGATCTCCGATGGTAACTTCGCCAACCGAATAAGGAATTTCGTATAGGCTCGGGTCTGGTCCTGACGTCCTGAAGAACAGCTTAGACCGTTCTTCATGACCACCAAGAAGAAGCTGAATCACGTCCGAGTATGCGTATGCGGTTGGGTCAGGAAGAGCAGCCGGCTCCTCGTAATCGGGTTCCTCATCGTCGGTAGGAAGAAGTTGCCAAGCTTTTCGCTCAAGCAAATACGCCAAGACGGTGAGGGCGGCGGCAGCTTCATCTAGGTTTGTCTCGGGCGAATCAATGAGGTATTCCAAATATGCCTGACAAATTGGCTCAAGCGGTACTTCCATGAGGTCAACTTTTCGGTCACGGACGCATCGGAATAGGGCGGCGAGAGTGCCTTCAAATGCCGGAGTTTGAACCAAAATGGGCGGTGGAGCAACTACTCCGATAGGAGTGATTGCGGTTGAGATTTCGGCACTTCTACTCCTCATGGCTGGATAGTAAAGACGAATGGAGGTTGTGAAATGGAGCGAGTGGGGAAAACTTCATGGCGAGTTGGAAGTTGGGTGCCACGCGGGTGGTACACGGGTTGGACGCGGGCGGTAAGTGGGATAGGTTGGGGCGGAGTGTTTTAGGTTCAATTGGTATAGATTTGAATCTGAATTCTTTGCAATGTAATTTTTCTTTATTGTTAGAATCATCCACCTCGTCAAGTTCCTCATCTGTTTCTATTGACTCTCTTTGGAATGATTTCGCTTTCCACTCCTCATCAAAACGTGCCCTTGTGGCACCTTTTGACAAGGACTCTTCCAATCTTTGTAGGAGATCTCGGCTTTCAGTTTCGATGTTGGTTTGGGAATGACTTGAATCTGAATTCTGATTTTCACTTTTTGCACGGATCATTAACGTTGATAGAATTAGGAACATTGAGTTGTTCGGATGAGTTTTCTACTCCCCCAATTCACTCGTACCTCGCTCATTGGCCCCTCTCTCAAGAGTGGCATCTTTGGTTGGTATGCTCGTTTAGCTGTTTGGTAAAGATTTGAATCTGAATTTGCGGTTTACAATTTTCGTGTCGATTTTTGCAATTGAAAAACGGCTCTCGAAAGAAAAGTGAAATAAATTGACTTTCAGGATCCTGGGAAGTGTGAATGCGCAAATTTCAAAATCTTGCACGACGTTCCTTGTTGCTTCTTGGATGATGGTCTTAATGTTCTCCAATCATCATTATACCAGACTCATGTCTACTATATTCAAATACGAAGACTCACTTTTTGCTGGGCAGAATTCAAATTTGTGGTTTGTACGTTCCCAGTAGCTCCAGTCAAAAGGCAAGCTCAGTTGACCCTATCTTTGATCGAGCCTGGTGGTGGTCAGCCGTATTTGGGTAAGAACATCTTGTCCTTTCATAAACAACGGGAAAATAGGATTGTCTTCGATAGTCGCCAGACGAGCGCTGGTCGTGTAGGTGCCGGCAACGGTCTTGATATAGAATGTCACTACTCCATCACCGGGAAGGGGAGTGACATCGGTTTTGTGCATTAGTTTCAGAAATTCTGTTGATTCGGCTACGAACGCGAGTCCTTCTGCCCTAACTTCAGGATGCTCGCCTGCCCCAATAATCGATTGACCATCTCGGATATACATGCTGACTGACCCGTCAGCAATTGAAGCGATGGTCACGACTGTTCCTTCCATCCCCATTTCCATGAGGACGCCAAAAGACTGGTTGGGAGCAATTGTCAAGCCGAGATCGTGGGGTGTTGATGCAAGAACCATCGCTCTGAGACCATCGACAGGATTATCGTTGTTCTTTTTGCCAAATAGCTTGCCGAACAGACTCATTTCAAATGAATTTACCTTCTGTTTGAGTCAAACAGGGCTTTAAGCATTCATAGGGCATTCAATTGCTTACCTTGCCCCCTTCTTTCTCGCTCGAGCATCTAGGTTTGATGGTTTTGGGATGTTGAGAATTCTGAACTTGAATTCGCGTTCTCCAGTTGATCTCGCAATGGATCACCGGATGAAACGTCGGTTTGAAGCATTTGCTGGAAGTCGTCTACGCTTTGCATCATCTTGGCTATCGATTTCTTGCCAATTCCTTGGGCAATGAGTCGCGTGATAAGAACATAGAAAGCGAACCAAAGCACGAGGACCACGGCTTTCATATCGGGAGCGATCGGCGATAGACCCAATCCTATACTCGTCATCATCCAGGGTGCCAGGCCCATCATGAAGGTCACCAAGTTGATTGGGGTTAGGTCTCTTGACGTCGAAACCTTTATTTCATTGTTGTCGCTTGTGACGGAAAAGCGAATGGGGGCAATGTGGTTCGTTCCGAACCATTCTTTGGTTGAGCCCAGGGTTTCAAGCTCACCTTTGTGGTTAAATGTAGTTCGTAAGTTCTGAACCGTCTTTACCCATTGGTCCTCGGACAGTGTGCCCGGAAAGACTCCTTCATAGGAAACGGTCTTCGTGGCACCAAGGAAGCCCTTTATGACGGTTGTGCCAAGGTTCCTACCCCGAGTGCTGATTGCTTGATCGATAAAGGCTGGATTGATACCGATTTCTGCGGCGGCGGCGCGGATTTCGAGCGCGGAGGTAGTGCCGACCTGTGTCTCTTTGGACTTTGCTTGAAGTTCAAGTGACCGACGAATAATCTCGGCCGTTTCTTCCTTGGTGAATCTATCGTTGGACACGTTGAGTAGATTTTAGGTTACTTCAACTGGTGAAGTCAATTTGACTTGAATGGGAAG
>JAYVHY010000320.1:0-6986 GCA_043770615.1 Armatimonadota bacterium
GGTCGATACCAAAGGAACCCCGGTTACCGATGGTCAGATCGGCATATTCGGGCAGGCGTACCCCGCCTCGACGGGCATGGTTGGAGTTGAAGTTACCGACGCCCAAGGGCACTTCGAAGCAAGGGTTCCTCCGGGTGACAATCAAGTCTATTATATGGGCCCGGACGGTATGAGCAAGCCCATCTTGGTTCACGTGAGTCCCGGTAAGGATTCGAAAGTCACGCTTCAAAAGCCCGATCCAAAAATCCAGCACGAGCGAAAATTCCTCGAGGTTCAGGCTCTATGGAAAGGTTCCATGGCTGACTCATCCATTTTGCTCAAGGATGGGTCACGGGCAAGATTGCTTTACTTGTGCCAAGGCAAGGGCGACGACGTGAAAATTTGGTGGCCCGAAGGAAACCTGAGAACGGATGAAGAGTATCAGCAGGACCTGGCCGCAATTGATTACGAAAGTATGCGAATGCAAAAAACAGGCGGAACAATTTTCGCCAGAATTAGGGTTGATGGGCGACCCAATGAATCCAATAACTACGTTTTTAAATCCGATTTTTCTGGCATGTGGTCCCCTACTCCAGTTACGACGCCACTAGGCGAACATCGATCCGAAATACTCTTGTCACTCCTTCCCAAAGGTCAGTCGATAATTAACTTGAAGATGGGTGTACCGCTTGGGCAGTACATGAACCTTGGAAATTACAAGGTGACATATGCTGGAAAGGGTGCGCCAGGAGCAGTCTTCAGAGTCACAAGAAGCCAAGGCGATATTCAACAGATCAATCTGATTCTTCCGAAGATATACGCAGGCAAGGACTTGCGGATGAAAGCGTTTGATAAGAATGGGAAGTCCATTTCGCTTGCCAGCATGAGCATGTCGAGCAGTCCACTTGCTGACAAGATGACCGAAAGGGACTTTGGATTCCACGGTCCAAATAAGATTCAAAGAGTTGAAGTCTCCTACCGAGACGTGCAGTGGATTGAGTTCAAGGACATCCACATGAAGCCGGTTACTCAATAGTAGTCCGAGCAGGGCGTATGAAATAGTGATCCCATTCGCCCTGTTCGACAAATTCGAATCTGTGTTGGGAGTACGGAGCATTTTGTCTTTGATCGCGAAGATATCCTTGGAGTGCGCTCGGCTGCGCGCGCTTTGGCCTGCGAAACTTGTTTCGCTGAAATTCAGGAAAGCAGGCTCCGGGAACTTCGTTCCTCTAGTCTGAAAGCTCAAGCAGGCTTGAGCACTCCCAAACAAAGGACTACATCGTCCGGCCGACGTACGGAGCCAACTTCTTCAAGTCTTCCATTACCGAGAGGAAGGTCTCTGGAGTCAACGCCTGAGAGCCATCGCTAAGGGCTTCCTTCGGATTCGGGTGCATCTCAATCATGACGCCGTCGGCACCACTGACCATCGCCGCTTTTGCCATTGGTCGAACGTATCGAGCGACGCCGGTACCGTGAGATGGATCAGCAATGACCGGCAGGTGAGAGTATTCCTTGAGAGCAGGAACAATGCCTAAGTCAAGGACATTTCGCGTATAAGTGCTATCGAAAGCCATGATGCCTCGCTCGCAGAGAATGACGTTCGGGTTGCCTTGATTCATGATGTACTCGGCGGCAAGAAGGAAGTCATCGACCCCAGCCGATGGTCCACGCTTGAGGAATACCGGTTTTCCGCTCTTTCCTGCCTCGACTAACAACGGGAAGTTCTGCATTGATCGTGCGCCGATTTGAAGGATGTCGGCATACTTTGCAACCAACGGAACCATGTCGCCACTCATGACTTCGGTAATCGTGACCAAGCCGAACTTGTCGCCGACTTCTTTCATGATTCGCAAACCTTCTTCGGCAAGCCCTTGGAACGAGTAAGGTGACGTTCGCGGTTTGAAGGCGCCACCGCGAAGGATGGTTGCGCCAGATTCCTTGACAACGGCTGCGGCGGCCTCAAATTGGGTCTGAGATTCAATGGAACACGGTCCGCCCATGACCACGAATGCGTTTCCACCGATTTCGACATCCTTGACCTTTATGACGGTGTTTTCACGTTGATATTCTCTACTTGCCAGCTTGTATGGGTGAGATGTCTGGGTGACCCGGCTCACTCCTTCCATGGCACTGATTTGGGCAGCAATATCGGTGCGTTGATCGTTGTTGAGCGAAGACGGAATTCCGATTGCGGTTCGTCCCTCACCGGGCAGAACGAGAGGTTCAAACCCTCGGTCGCGGATATAACTGGCGACGGCTTCGACTTGTGCCTCGGTGGCACCAACTTGCATTACAATGATCATTTGACGGTTAGAAGTTACCCTTTTGACAGGTTCATTAGCTGGAGAAGCATTTGGTATGCCATTCCCTTATCTAATTGTTCATTTCCCAATTCGCATTGAGCTAGATAAAGGCAACCAGGGCACCCACGATCACATTCGCACTTGCGAATTCGGTCTAATGCAGCGGAAACCAACTCGTCGGCTCGCTTAAACAGCTCTTCGGCAAGCCCGATTCCGCCCGGAGTGCGATCGTAAATGAAGATCGCGGGACACATGGTTTCGTGAAACATTGAAAACCAGGCTGAGCCGAGGTCATTTCGATCACAGCCGGCAATTAGAGGTGCCAGGGACAAAAGTGCGTGCTCGAGGCCGTGAACGCCACCAATCTGTTGTTCAAGCGGACCATCCATGTCCAATTGAGGCAGATCGATGCGAAGGCAGACCGTATCAAAAGCACGGGGTGGCAGTTCGAGGGCAAGAACATCGAGCACGGTGTCCCCGTCAAAGCTCTTCTTGCTGTACCCAATGACAAGGTCGGTCACTTTGCAACCGGCCAAGGCGTACAACCCTTTCTTATTGACCGAATATCCTGGTTCAAGAAGGGCTTGAATTTTTGCTTGGGTGTAGTAGCTCCCGGAGAAACGGTTCATATGGGCTTGCATCTTATCGAGATCTAGTTCGGTTACTTCGAACGGTTCGCCTCGGTGCAAGTAGATTGCTCCCGGATGGGCTTGGGTGAGGGCTCGGGCGTATTCCATGGTTCCGAGTTCTTCTCCACCAACCAAGAGGCTGACCATATCCATTCCGGCTCCACGAATATTAACTTTTAATGCTGGTGGCTCAAAGCCAGGATAGTAGAAGTGTCCACCTTGAAATTTGAGTTCTCCGGCTCGGTCTAGTCCCTCGGCAATATCGAGCGCGTTTGGGGCGAATATCTCACATTCGGAGGGTGCCAGAGGTCGCTCGTAGGCGGCACATAAGAGTTGAGATCCGAGAATGGTCGGGTTCGATGGCTGAATAGTAACGGATTCATTCCGTCCGTTGAGGAGCCTTTCAGGGTTGTCCAAAAGGTACTGCTCAAGTGGGTTATCCCCGGCGATATACATCGCCAAGGAATCTTTGGTCCCGCGTCCTGCTCGACCGATTTGTTGCCAAAAACTTGACTGTGATCCGGGATATGTGTTCAAGATTACGGCATCAAGGCTACCGATATCGATTCCGAGTTCGAGAGCGTTTGTCGTAGTCAGACCCTTAATTTTTCCTTTGATAATCGCCTGTTCGATCTGCCTTCTCTCTTTCGGGGTGTAGCCGCTGCGGTAGCTTTCTACCTGGTCTTCGAGTTCTTCTCCTAGCCGCTTCTTTGTGTACCGAAGTGTTAGCTCGGTTGCGACTCGTGAGCGGTTGAACGCCAAAGTTGTTACGTCTGATTCGATAAGAGACGCCAATGCTTCGCTGGTTGCAATGTTGGAGCTAAGACGGGTTTGATTGGGCAACATTGGTGGATTCATGAAGACTACGGTTCGTCGTCCGCTGGGCGAACCGTCTTGATCTATCAGGGTTCCTTTTCTGCCCGTCAGTCGTTCGAATAGCTCTTCTGGATTACCGATTGTTGCCGAGCCAGCTATGATCTGAGGTTTGTTGTGATACCAGGCGCACAGCCTTAGCAATCGGCGGAGGACTTGGGCGACATGGGATCCAAAGACACCTCGATAGGTGTGCATCTCGTCGATAGCAATAACTCGCAGTGCCTTGAGAAACTTGGTCCAATTAGCGTGGTTCGGCAGGATAGACATGTGGAGCATGTCTGGGTTTGTGAGGACGATGTTGCAAAGGTTTCGGATGGGGGATCGGTGGCTCTTTGGCGTATCGCCATCGTATGTCGAAGTTCTGACTGAAAGTTCCTTGCCCATTGCTTCGAGCCGACCAAGTTGATCGTGGGCAAGTGCCTTGGTTGGGTAGAGAAACAATGCCCGAGCCATCGGTTCTTCGCAACAAGCGGCAAGAGCGGGTACTTGGAAACAAAGGGACTTCCCGGAGTTTGTTCCGGTTGAGACTAATACGTCGTTGCCGGCTCTTGCCGTCTTTATTGCGTCATATTGATGGCGATATAGGTCCGACGGAATAAGGCTCTTGAGCGCCAAAGGTAAGTCGAGATCGTTCGCTACGAGTTTGGCTTCACGTCGACCAATTTCATCGACGTGAACGATCTGATCCGAGATATTGCTAGGAAACTCAGGAGTTGACATGATCGGAGTCAGACTCCTCGCTGGTCAATGCCTTGGGTGCTTCGTATTCAGGAGCTTCATACTGTTCCTGAATCACCGTTCCCGTTGGCTTTTTTTTCCCTTGTACGATCTTGACTGCATACGCACTCATCATGAACAAAATAGTGAGTGGCGCTGCCATCATCAGCATTGACGGGATATCGTTGCTAGGCGTGATTGCACCTGAGATGAAAAAGATCGCAACTGCGGCATGACGCCAGTACTTGATCAAAGTCTCTGACGAAAGCAGGTTAAGGGCCCCAAGAATGAAAACGACCAACGGAAGTTGAAAACCAATTCCGAATGCGAGAATGCTCTTTAACGACAGCATCGTCATCATTCCTGCCTCTTGATTGAGCCCAACGTCACTATAATTCACCAAATAGCTGGCAAACCATGTAAACGCTGCAGGCAGTATTAGCCAGCAGAAAAATCCGCCTAGGAAAAAGAGAAACAAACTGACAGGACCAATTTTCTTTAGTGGCCTTTGTTCTTCCGGTTTTAGCCCAGGGGCGATAAATGCCCAAAGTTGCAGCACAAGAAATGGGAACGATACGATTAGCGCACAATAAAACGAAACTTTGAATGTCAGCATAAATGCGTCTGGGGCATTATGGAAGACTTCTCGAAATGGAATATCCTTCGGTAAGCTCTTTCGAATTGCATCGTTAGCTCGCTGCGTTAAAAAATCATTTATTTCGGTGAATTTGTACCAAGCAATAGACCAGAAGAACAGCAGGATGCCAACGCACCGCAGAACCCGGGTTCGTAATTCCTCTAAATGCTCGACCAAAGAAAGACGAAACTCCTCCGGATTGTGATCCGGGGAGTTCCATCCGAATTTCTTGCGCTTGTTCGGCTTCTTCGGTTCTTTCGGTGAATCATCCACCGTTACAGATTACTTCTCCAAGACGAACAGATACTGTAGTCTTGTTCGAACAAAAGCTGATTGTCCACCTTGTTGACCACCCTGTTGACCGCCAGTAGCACCGGGTCGACCACCTTGAGGGCCGCCCGCACCAGGTCTGCCTCCTCCTGGAGGGGGACCTTGGCTGGCACCTTGCGCTGCCGTTCTGATTCCAGTTCGGCTAAAGTCGCCTGGATCTTTTCCGCCACCGCCGCCATCTCGGGCACCGCCACCACCTCTTCCACCTTTGCCGGGTACTCCACCAGGACCAGGGCCTCCTGCACTCGGAGCACCGCCGCCTGTTCCACCGGAGGTAAATCCGAAGTTAGATTTTCCTTCAATGGTAATGTCTCGAGAATATTTTACGATCACGCCAGTGTCGAGGGCAAACCAAATTATTTCCTCTAGTGAGACTTTTCGATCCGCAATCTGGTCGCCAGCCTTGCCGGCCTTTGCATCGATGCTCTTCGAAGCAGTTCCCTGTGAAATCGAGTTCTTGATTTTTGCACAAGGATGACCCATTTCCCACTCAACTCCGAGGAGTTCTCCTCTTGCTGGGACAATTTCCACGACCGATTTTTGTGTGTATCGATTTTGAAGATCAATCGTTCCTAATTGGAAATTAGCTTCCCAAACTGAGCCAGGCTTGACGCCCTTTGATGGGAGGGTTGGCAATGGATAGTTTGCAAATAATGCAAGTCTTTGGCCAACGCCAGTGTTACCTTCCAGTCCAAAATACTCGGGAATTGCTCCAAATACTTCTCTGCCTTGAGGTGTAACCCTCATATAAACGGCAGCCATATTCTCGGGATAAAACTTTGCCGGTTCCGTCGCATCTGAGGTTGTCAAAAAGGCGTATTCCCGACCCTTAATGCCTTTGTCCGGGACAACTTGCATACGAAGTAGGCCATCCCCGTTTCCGTAAGCGTTGTCGCATGCGTAAAGCATTTTCAGCGACTCACCTTCTTCTTGAATTTGAAATGGTCTTGAGCCTTGCTTCTTTTGGTCGGCTTCGCTGATTACGTTGGTAATCACGCGTTGCTGCATTCGATAAATTCTCTCTTGACCAACATTGAACTTGTATTTAAGCTGGAATCCATCTTCAGGGATAGCAATGCTCGACTTGTTTGCAACCGTAATGTCAATGCTACTTGTGTCCACAATTCTAGGTTGATTGCTGTAATCAACATAAAGCTTTGCTTCAAGCTTATGGGAGCCATCATCCAAAGTCTTTGTGTCAAGTAAATATTCGTAAAACTTATTGTCGGCTGACACTTTTGGCGCAATGGCCTCCAAAAATTGTCCGTCGATAAAAATTCCGACATAGCCAGATTCAGCTGGGACGCTGTTCTTTGGAAATAGTACTTTCACCATTTCGCGAACTTTTGAGCCATCGAATGGCCGAACGATGGTGAAGGAACCTTGCGCGGCTAGCGCGAAAACAGTTGCTCCTCCAAAAATGATGCTACTTATTGCCCGTTTCATATCGTCTGTATATCTCCGGTCTCGTGACCTTTGTTTTGTGATCTCTAGGGATACTGACGCCCCATTTTA
>JAYVHY010000321.1:0-3160 GCA_043770615.1 Armatimonadota bacterium
TCCGCTCCCCCGTAAAGATGTTAACATTCAAGGTGGACCGATGAGTTGGCAGGCTAGCCCTTATAACCTGCCAAGAACGGTAAGAGTAACTCCGGAGACCGTAACTGGTCAATTACCCGTATCAGGAATTCTTCACGGTACCGGCAATCATTTAGATTGTCATAACCCGATCACTTTTGCTTGTGAACTGGATCGAGCGACGACTTTTGATGTGATCGTTTCCAGCGTCTCTGGTTATGGTGGAGCAAAACTCAAGATTGAATTGGACGGATCAAGTTATCTCACGAGGGACTTTGTCGATGCCGATGGCACAACCAAAGGGGACACTTTGAACCAATACAATGGAACCTATACGGTAACGATTCCCGCCGGAAAACACACACTTTATGTCTCAAATACTGGACAAGATTGGCTAACTGCATCATATCGTTTCCGCGACCTCAATCCTCGACTTACTCCACCTCTCATTAGTTGGGCGACGGTTGGCGATTCGGTTGCAATCGCTTGGATTAGGGTTGAGGATCGAACGTGGTCAAAAATTTGTGTCCAAAAGGAAAAAGTCGCTCCTGCACCTCCTTCCCTATTTTCCTTGAATGGTTTAGCAAGTGGTGATTGGAAAGTCGCCCTATGGGATACTTGGAAGGGCGAAGAATTGAAGAGTTCAATCGTAAAAATTGGATTAGATGGGAAGTTGAAGTTTGAACTTCCAGCCATTGAGTCGGACATCGCTGTCAAAGCGGTCAGAATTTCTCCGTAGGAACAATTAGTGGCAATAACCGAACAATTCGATTTCATCGTCATTGGCAGTGGGCTTGCTGGCTTAAGCTTTGCCTTATCAGTTGCAGAGACCGCGCGAGTTTGTGTCCTGACAAAAGCCGAAATAACCGACTCTAACACTCAATGGGCGCAGGGTGGCATTGCCGCCGCGGTTGGCGAATCTGACACTTGGAACTTACATGAACAAGATACTCTTGTCGCGGGCGGAAATCTCAACGACCCAGCTGCGGTTCGGTACCTCGTCCAAAATGCTCCGGCGGCAATTGAGTGGCTCCAAAAGCTCGGTGCCCGCTTCGATCAACAAGACGGTGAGCTAACTCTCGGACGCGAAGGAGGACACAGTACAAGTCGAATTGTTAAGCATGCGGATAAAACCGGTTGGGAAGTTGAGCGGACTATGGTCGAAGCCGTTCGAGACTGCAAAAACATCACGATCTACGAGAAAGCATTTGTTACTTCCCTTTTGACCGTAGACGGCGTTTGCCGAGGTTGTCAAGCAATTGTCGATGGACTTGGCGAAAGGGTGTTTGCGGCCAAGGCGGTGATGCTAGCGACAGGTGGTTGCGGACGAATGTACCTACACACGACCAATCCTCGAGTTGCCACGGGAGACGGTATTGGGCTGGCAGCAGGAATTGGAGCCAATATTCTCGATATGGAATTCATGCAATTCCATCCTACGACGCTTTATCATCCGCAGATGCGCAGTTTCCTAATCACTGAGGCGGTCAGAGGCGAAGGCGGCACGCTTCGAAATCATCACGGTCGACGATTCATGTACGACTATGACTCTCGATTAGAATTAGCCCCCAGAGACGTCGTTGCCCGAGCGATTGATGCCGAAATGAAGAAGCGACAAACGTGGTGCGTCTATCTGGATACAACACACTTACCTTCAGGCGAATTACATCACGAATTTCCAACGATTTTTGAAAAGCTAACCTCGATTGGAATTGAAATGGATCGGGATTGGATTCCGGTGGTTCCGGCTCAACATTATTCGTGCGGCGGAGTAGTCACCGACCTCCATGGGCAAACGTCCATACCAGGGCTCTTTGCGGCTGGAGAGGTGTCTCGAACTGGTGTCCATGGTGCAAATCGATTGGCGAGCAATTCATTGTTAGAGGCAATTGTTTTTGCAAAAGCTGCATCTGAAGCAGTACAACATTTCGAGTCAGATATCTTTGCTCGCCTTGACTCGGTTCCGGTGAAGTGTGTTTCTGAGGCTCACTCAGTACGAATTCGAACTCTGTTGCAACACCAAATGACCAAAGGTGCGGGAATTGTTCGAACCAATATCGGTTTGAATGAGACTCGGACGGCCATTCAATCTTTGTTGGAAGAGTATGACTCCCTCCCAGACTCTCCTTTTTCGAGTCATCCGATTGAGACGAAGAATCTCCTCATTTCAGCAAAATTTGTTACCGACCAAGCCATTTCCCGTCACGAGAACATTGGTCTCCACTTTAACGAAGACCTAATTAAAGGATAGGCTCCGAGTATTCTGGAGGCAAAGTGGTCAGCGGAAAGGGATCTGCCCAAGATGGCACAACTAGGTTGGCTGAACATTGGCCGGCTTCTTCGGGTTGAAATCGCATTTCGCTATATCCTGGTCTTTGGGAAAAGTAGAGACTCTGTAAATTTCTCCGATTGGTGACCCTTATTCCGTATCCTGTTTCGAGTCCGATTGTGCCCGTGGTCAAATCAAGAGCGGTCCAGCAGAGTTCGTATCCGTCGGCTTGCTTTTGGAGCCACATAGGGGCTTCGCCATAACATCGAACTTCGGACATCCAATTTGAGACGACGGGTGATTGAGGGACCTGAAAGTTAAGGGAAAATAGTCCTTTTCTGATATTGAGTAAAGGCTCCGCGAGCCTTGGCTCGACGGCAATCAGTCCTAACCGCCGCTTCCAAGTATTTAACCCCCTGGTTCCACTCAGGCTGGCCTGAAAAATGGCAGCATCAAACCGCATTTTAGGCATTGGGCTGAAGCTACCGGCTACCGCGGCGATGGCTAGGACTCGCGAACTGTCTTCACCCGGCAAATTGATTGAACCAGTGTAAGGGTCAAGCCTCCAAAGAATGCTGACCAGTTGGGGATCCTCAGTTACGGAAGAAAGTTCGCCTAAACGGACGGATTGACCTAACAAGCCGTGGATTGCAACTTTAAGCATCCCTGATCCATTGGCTTTATAGAAGACCGTTTGCTTTGTGTTTGGTTCTGCTTCGGGGGATGAAAGATCGTAGTACTGGGCCAACAGCTCTTTCGCTTTTTGGCTCGCGGCACCGTTCCTACCCGACAAAGTATTGGCCAGCGCCAGTTCGACAATACTCAATGGATTGTCCCAATTCGTTCCTTCAAAAGTTTGCGGAATGGGCTCTC
>JAYVHY010000322.1:0-6935 GCA_043770615.1 Armatimonadota bacterium
TCCACTCACTTGACAGATCTTAGCCATGACTTCCTCCGCCGAACTGGATCGGCGCGAATAGATAAGATACCACAGGATGTTTCAGCTTTGCAACGATTCCTGCCTCTGTTGGTAATCAGACCACTTCTCTGTTCCCCACCTGGAGCGCCGAGCAATGAGCCAAATTGCTATTGCTATCGCCAAATGAGCTCCAAGACTGTATGCCTCAACCGGATACTCAAAAAGGCTCCAATATAGGTATTGACAAGTAAATAGGATTACAATCGGAACCAGGGAAGGACGAAATGCCTTCTCAAACACCAAAAGCAACCAAATCCCAACTATCCCCGCAACCAATCGCTCAACAATGGAGAAAGTCCACGATGTGGCGACTAACTTTCGCGCGGAAACATAGGGTTGTCCAAAAACTACCCAGCTATAACTGTATAAGAAGTAAATTGCGTTTCGCACAGTTTCCAACAGAGCAATGATGCCCGCTCGTTGCCGATCCCGATTCAAATTCAAGCCAAGAATCACGATCCAAGCAAATGCTCCGACCCGCATTGCACCGTACCCATAACCATAAAACCAACCCAAAGGGGAATACGAATGAAACTTTTCGTGGTACTTGTATTGAAACAAGTTGTTTTCGAGACTCACCCCCGAAATGCTGCCAAGCTGAAGCATCGCTGCGACCAGTAAGAAAATCGCGGGAAGAACCGCAATCAAAACCGCCCAAGTATTGGCACTCAGTTGCACTCTAGTCAATGCGAACTTGGCGAACCCACCTCCCCTAAGATAAAACGGCAATGCGAAGACCGTCAGATAACAAATGAATTCACCGCACAAAAAAAAGGGCCTTCGTGCATTAACTGCGACATGTCCAAAATTCGCGAAAATTAGAATGACTTCTGGCGTAAGGGCAATTCCAAGCAAGAGAACCAATTGCCACGTTTGCAATGGCAGATTCTTCGAATTATCACGATCAGATGCTTGGGGAATCTTTGGAACCATGATCGAGTCCTTCGACTTGCAACAAAAGTTGGGTTTGATTTTGTTGCCAATAATTGACAATCAAAATAATTGCTCCGCCGCTAAACAATCCAATCCCCATGGAAGCCAAGTCAGACATATTTCCAATGAACGGTATAAGAAACACGGGAGCCAGAAACATCGCGATTGCTTGCACCGAGGTCTTGCCTCGATTCAACAATCCAAAAACTACCAAAGCCAATCCAACATTCTTGACTGGCTCAAACCACAGAAGATTCGCAAACTGGTTAATCATTTCGGTAGTTCTCGCATCTGCCGAATAAATCATGAGTACGTATTGCCCAAGTGGTATGGCAACGCTTATCCCAGTGAGGATCAAGAGGAATTTGACTCGGTTACCATAATCTCGAGCATTGGCAATGAGACCGATAGCCATCAATCCTGCAAGTTGTGAAAAAACGCTAAGAATGAGCGAAGGATAATGGATCAGTGTGTCTTTGTTCGACCAAAACGGTGAAAAGTTAAAGGGATGGTCGGTTTTCGACAGGCGAAAAACCAGAACCACGATCCACAATGCTATCGGCAATGCGGCAAGAAGGATCGAAACTCCTTCTGATCGCCGAAAAAGTCGGGGAATAATTTCCTTGTAACTAATGCTGCCCTTCCAGAAGAATGGAAGGCAAAGTATTGCGACAAGACCAACGTAAAAAGGAAGGTAGAGCCAAAACAGATTTGGCGATACTTCCACCTTTGCAATTGCTGCCACCAAGGAAATAACAAACCAGGCAATGACCGGTGCTTTCAAAAGCAAGATGATTGTCCAGAGTTGCTTCCGTTCAGAGTTGGTTTCTCCGACCATGATGTGATTCTATCACCTTATCGGTAGCTACACAGATTCGTTCGACCCGGTTGCTCGAATTGTCCCGATTCCCGGCTTCCTCATCTCCCTCGCTGGTCGAGCGGAGTCGGTGAGCCATGTCAACTTTGCTTATTCGGGGACTTTATGGCGAACCGGTGGGAGTGGCAAGAATCGAAACTGCAAAAGTCAACCGCCAATCGCTGCTCCCGCTTCTCCCGCTTCCAAGCTTCCGCCTTCGCCGGGCGGGTACCCTTTTCCCAATGTCTGACTCCCTGCTCCGTACGCCGTTGTTCGATGCTCACCTCGCGCTCAACGCACGAATGGTTCCCTTTGCCGGCTACGAAATGCCGGTTCAATACACCAGTATCCTCGTCGAATCCAAGGCAGTTCGAGAAGGCGCCGGAATGTTCGATGTCTCACACATGGCAAGACTCCGATTTAAAGGAGAAAGAGTCATCGAGTTTCTTGAGTGGATCACCAGTAACGATGTCGCCAAGCTAGAAGACGGACAAGGTCAATACTCCCTACTCCCCAACGCCACTGGAGGGTGTGTCGACGACATCATCGTTTATCGAATCACCGCAACCGAATTCGCCATGGTCGTCAATGCTAGCAACCACGCCAAAGACGTCGCATGGATCAAGAGTCAAAACAAATTTGGCGTAGAAATCAGCGACGAGACCGACAAAACCGCCATGATCGCCGTCCAAGGTCCATCTGCCCGCTCGATCATCGAGAAACTCAGCGACAATCCAAACGAAATTTCAATCGTAGGCTTGTTCGGAATCGTGAATTGCAAAGTTGCCGGAATCCAATGCTTTGCACCGTGCTCAGGCTACACCGGAGAAGATGGATTTGAACTCATTTGCGCCGCCAACGAAGCCGAGTCACTGTGGAACGCTCTCCTCGACGCCGGAGTTGCCGCCTGTGGACTGGGATCACGCGACACCCTAAGAGTCGAAGCCGGACTTCCCCTCTACGGTCACGAGTTGGAAGACCATCTCTCACCCATCGCTGCCGGTCTCGGTTGGGTCGTGAGTAAAACAAAGCCATTTATTGGGTCCGACATCATTAATGCCGCCCGAACCAACGGTACCGCTACCAAACTTCAAGGAATCCAACTAAAAACCAAGCGACTCATTGCCCCAGCAATGAAAATTTATGTTGGCAACGAGGAAGTTGGAGAAGTATCGAGCGGAGTCGTATCACCCCTCATGGATACCGGGTTGGCATTTGGATTCCTCAGATCCGACATCAAAATCGGCACCGAATGCGAAATCAACGTCCGAGGCAAACGAGAGCCAGGAACCGTCGTAAGCAAACGGTTCTTCAAGCGAGCCTAGTCAGCCGTATCGAGCTTTTCCTTAAACTGGCTTCGCTTCTCTTCGTCTCTCTTTTTGAGACGACTAAAGTAAAGAAAACCTGTGCCCATTACAACCAGGAACATAACGCCAACAAAAACGATGAAGGGGTACAAAAACTGGAAGTCAACTTTCTCGTTAAGCATGGGATCGTACATTCATTTTGACCGGAGACCTTTCCAAATTCACCAGAAAAAATTTCAAGTGTCAGCGGTTTTCGGCACGGCCCTTGCATGCAATCCCACTAAATGTGTGGCTGGATGTTAGCAATTTTGGTGATCCCCGATGCAAAACCAAAAGCATCTACGGCTTGGCGGAGTGATCTGAGCGGCTTACCTCTTTCCACTCGACGAGCCTACGGTCGACTCATATCAACCCTATTCACATGCCAAGATGCATCGATTAAGCAACTAAAACCGATGTTGCTCAAGGATACAAAAGGCTTGGTTTCCAAGGAAATTCCGGTGTTCGCCTTAACCCTGACCGGCTCCGAAGGTTGTGCGATCATCGCATACTTCACTCGAAGCACCGGTCAACTCGTTGAGCGATTTGAATATCGTCGAAGCCCAAATCAAGCATCAAAGTCTAGCTTCGCCGCCGCCGGAATAACTTCCGTCCAATTCGTTGATCCCACCAGCAACTCCCACATCTTTCGGGACTCATTTTCCGCCCGACTCTTCATCGGATCTCGGACATCCGATCGAGTTTCGGGGTCAATCAACATTGTTTTCGCCGACCCAAAACGGAGCTTTGTTTCGGGATCATTTAAGGCAAGACTTGTGGGATTCTAGCCAAGTTAATGTATATTGTTAAGACTCCATGACGTCTCTTGCAGTTTTTTTTGCGCTGAAATCTCTGCAAAGCGAACTCATTGAAGTTCGCCAACGTTCCTCACCTCTTGAGATCATCAAGAAGTCCCCGCTTAAGTTTCCTCCAAACAAAAAGTCATACGAATTCGAATGGCTCACCGAAGGCTACGCCCGAGCATGGAAGTCAACCAACGAACCGCAACTGAGATTTCGAGTCTTCTCCCAAGATCGAAAAGTTCACGGCGACCTAGCCATTCAAACTGCGAATTTGCTCTTAAGGTTGTGGTCTTACAACTATAGCGAACTCAAAATTGATCATAAGCCCGACTACTCCCGAAGCTGCGTTGACGTTTACTTATGCTTCTCGGGTCAGCCAGGCGGCGAACAACTTTTCGACGATGATCCTCAGGCCAAAGGAATTTCTTCTAAGGTAAACACCATTTACATTTACGACCTCCCAAGCCTCAAGGAGCCACTAGAGAAAGTTCGCGAACTTTGCCATGAGTACGGTCACGCTTCCCTACCCGCAGTTGGCGGATACGATAGCCCCGAGTACTGGGCAAACGGATACTTAGGCGAAAAGCTCTTCATGACTTGGCTCGCCAACCAGCCAAACATTACCGCTGAAAACCTGTTCGGGTGCGAGCCAGAAACGCTAAGAAACTGGGTCAACAAAACGACGACCCCCATCATCTTCAAGGGTGCAACGAACTATCCGGCAACAAAATTCTTAGCCGGAAAATCAGCTGAATTCATGAACCACTACATCGGTCTCATGCTTTGGATGCAAATCGTGTTGCCACCAAAAATCCTGTCTCAATCCATGAAAATCATGCGGACTTACAACCCAAAGGATGTTCCCGCCGCTTTGGTAGAAGCCGTCGAAGGAGCCGAACCGTTTACTTTTTCGGTTCCGGCTAATCTGATTGGAAGAACGGTTTGGTTGCCCTTCGGAAACCTAAGAATTTCAGGCGCTACGGTAACCGCTAGGAACGGTGGCTGGATATCAGTCACCGCTCCCAAAACGCCAATTTCAGTCTATTAAAGCAGACTTTTCGCTAGCTTCTCGAAATCAGCCGGACTAGATCCGCCATCAAATCCAGTTCGAATCGCTTTGATCTTCCCGGTTTTGTCAACAAACAGAAAACACGGAATCCCAGCAATTTGTAGCTTCTGAGCCAGTTTGTCGTTGCCCAAAGTGAACATGTAAGTATATTTATGCTCCTTGGGGTAAGCCTTGGCCATCGCCAAAGACTTCGGATTTTCACCCATGTTAGCGCCAATTACGACCAATCCCTTACTTGCAAATTTCTGATGAATTGCTTGCATGGTTGGCGAAGCTGCCTTGCATGGGCCACACCAGGTCGCCCAAAAATCAAGAATATACGGCTTGCCCTTAAGCGAGGCATTAGATACCGTTTTTCCATCGTAAGACTTGACCGAGAAAGCTGGAACGGCTTTGCCGGTAAACGTACTGACCCCGCCTTGCCCAAAAGCAAATGCACCGTAAACCAGACCAATAGGAAGGATCCATCTGAGTAATTTCATACACTTTATTATGCTTAATCTCAGACATTCGTTCCTGAAGTCATAATGATTGAGTGAAAAACAGGACTGTCGGCATCCTTTTGGCGTTGCTTATATGCCTTCCGTTACTTGTTTTACGGGCTCAATCTCATGACCTACTGAAGGATTCGGATACAAATTTCCTCATTTTTAAGCTTAACGAATACAACAATCCACTCCGCTGGTTTACCCACGATTGGCCCCTCGAAAATCACTTCTATCGTCCCATTTCTACGCTATTTTTCGAGTTCGATAACCGCCTTCATCCTGGGTCAAGTGTCGGTTTTGGGTTCACAAACGCCCTCATTTGCGTCTTTGCGTCGCTTAGTCTTTACTGGCTCCTATGCGAACTCAAACGGTCAATTCCGGTTGCATTAGCGGGCACCGCGCTTTTCGTCATGTGGACTCTCAACGGTTGGTTTCTGGGATATTGGCTCCCAACCGTAGTCTCAAACATTCCGTTCATCTTATTTTTCCTTGTCCTCATAAGAATGGTTGCCGATCGTCGATTCCGGTGGGATTCCCTGATTACTGCAGTTGCCGGAGGCTTTGTCTGGAATCAAATCACTCCAAACTTGTCCGACATGTCCAATCGGACAATGTACTGGCTGCCAGGTCGAACCGCGACCTCAATGACCATCTTCGCACTCGTTGCCCTGGCTAGCTATGTTCGCTTCGAACGTCTGGGTGCCGCAAGTCTGCCTCAACGGGATGCCGGACCTTTGGACCCGCCCGCAACTCGATCAAACATCCAAAGAGCAGAGCCTTACAACGCCTGGGGTTGGCTCATCCTTAGTGCCGTTGCCTCTGTCATTGCCCTTGGTGCCTACGAGCAAGCCGTGATGATTCCGACCCTTATCTTTATGCTAGGCGTATGGTTGCGCGTGTCCGGTTACCAAACTCGCTTTGCTTTTCAGACACTTTTTTGGGCCTTATTAGTTGGCTACTTAATCTACCGAGTCCAGATTATTCCCGTTCAGCCAAGTGGTTACCAAAAACAACAATTCCGTACTGGGGCCGGCTTCCAAATTGACATACTCAACTATGTGTTACCCGGCTACTTCGGCCTAACCGCCGCTCTCTCGACCTTGGCGGTCAGCTTTCTTTCCGTGCTAAATGAAAGCTTTTGGAGTGCAATCGGTTCGTTTGCTTCAAACGTTTCTGCCTGGTTCAGCATCCGAAAGGCTTTCCTCAAACCGGCCTTAGCTTTGGCATTGGCGCTTTTTGCCTATTTACCAATGGCGTTCCTCAAGCAGTTTGGACACTATCACTACCTGCCAGCAGCAATTCTGACCCTGTTCGTCATCTCGCTATTTGAATCCTATTGGCCCAAGTTGATCAGCGCAGTGTCGCCCCAAGCGATTCAAG
>JAYVHY010000323.1:0-6932 GCA_043770615.1 Armatimonadota bacterium
GGAACCGGCGTTCTTGGTTTTCTTCCCGCAACCACAGACCCTGCATCAGCGCCAACCATCGCCCTACGCGCCGACATGGACGCCCTCCCAATCCACGAAGAAACCGGACTTCCCTACGCATCAACAATTCCGGGTCGAATGCACGCCTGCGGGCACGATGGTCACACCACCATCCTGATTGGTGTCGCTCGAGAACTAGCGGGCAAGACTCATCGACCAAACAATGTTCTCTTTGTTTTCCAACCTGCCGAGGAAGGCGGCGCCGGCGGAGACCTCATGGTCAAAGACGGGTGCCTTAACGGCACTTTGCTCGGCAAGAAGGCTGACTTCATGTTTGGGCTCCACGGCTGGTCAACCGTTAAACTTGGCTATGTAGCCACCCGAGTCGGCGCCCTCATGGCATCAACCGACGAGTTTTGGATCGAGTACGTCGGGCAAGGAGGCCATGCAGCCGCACCCGAAGGATCTCGGGATCCAATCGTTGCGATCGCCCACCTAATTACCGGACTCCAAACGGTTGCCTCGCGAAATGTCGATCCATTTGCCCAAGTAGTCGTCACCGTGGGTCAAGTTCACGCGGGTACGACCAACAACATCATCCCGATGTCGGCGAAAATTCATGGCACGATTCGAACCATGAGTGCCGAGGTCCGAGTGAAAGCCTGTGATCGGGTTCGAGCGATCGCCGAAGGCATCGCCGTAGCTTTTGACGTTACCGCCAAAGTAGAACTCAACGAAGGTTATCCCGTCGTCATGAACGACGAAACCGCCGTAGCCCGATTTCTTGCCGTTGCTCGAAAAGAACTGGGCGAGGAATTTGTATCGGACGAGGGCAAACCAACGATGGGCGGAGAGGACTTTGCTTATTACGGGGCCGAATGCCCAAGCTGCTTCTATCAACTCGGGCTTATTCCCGCAGGGCGAGACGACTTCGAGAGCGTCCACACCCCGATCTTTGACTTCAACGACGATGCAATCGCCGTCGGCGTAAGACTAATGACCGGTCTTGCTCTTTCAACATAGGTCGGAACACTTATCGAACTTCTAAAACTGGAGATCCAAGAACATCCATTCGCGGGCGAACACCTAACCCCGCATCCAACGACGCCCTCATCTTTCCGTCCACCCTCTGCGGGGCGCCATCGGCGAAATCAACCGTTCCGTAGCTGTTAAAGTCGGTTGACGAGAAACGGTTCTCTTCTGGCGTGCTGTGCGCCAAATGCGAAATCGCGGCTGTAACAATATCTCCGCCCCAGCTATCTTCAATCGTCAAACCGATGCCAAGCGAAACACACATATCGCGAACTTGTCGGGCTTTGGTCAAGCCACCAAGCTTACTAATCTTAATATTCACGGCATCCATCGCGAGGTCTTTATGAGCTCGCATCAGGTTATCGAGCGAATCGATATTCTCATCAAGGATGAAGGGCTGATCGGTGTGTTGACGAACCGAAAGGCACTCCTCGTAAGTCCGACAAGGCTGTTCAATATAGAGGTCGAGATCTTTCGTTGCCTTGACGACCCGCATGGCTTCGTGCTTCAACCAGCCAGTGTTGGCGTCGGCGACAAGCTTTTCTCCCGGCTGCATCTCAGCGGCAACCGCAAACATTCTCTTAATATCCACATCCGGATCGCCACCAACCTTGAGCTGGAATCGACGGTATCCTTCTGCGCGATAACCCGCCACCTTTGCCGCCATCGCCTCCGGTGACTCTTGCGAAATTGCCCGATACAGAGTGATTTCAGAACCAAAACGTCCACCCAACAAGGTGCAAACTGGCAAACCAGAAACTTTGCCGAGGATATCCCAGCAAGCCATGTCAATTCCTGACTTAACGTATGGATGACCTTGGAGGGCAGCGTCCATTCGAAGGTTAAGCACGCCAATCTCGCACGGGTTATATCCAATTAAATGCGGACCGAGCTCAACAATTCCAGACCGAACCCCGGCGGCATAGGCCGGCAGATAAAACGGACCCAGCGGACAAACTTCACCCCAACCGGTAACCCCGGCATCCGTCTCGACTTCGACAACCGTGCTATCGAAAACGGAGACTGATTTACCGCCCGACCAGTTGTAACTTCCTTCTTTGAGTGGAAGATCGATTTGATAAGCCCTGATTGCCGTGATTTTCATATGACATGGAAGTTACCCGGACATATGATGACCATTGTAAAAGAAGTGTAAGTTCAATCAAAAAAGACGCCGCTTACCGTGACCAACGAACCGCGAATTTTGTTAAATCGAAACTTAACCGGTCGATCACATTCAAAAACCAGATAAACGCCTTTAGCATGATTCTTGACCATACTCACCGGGGCAAGCAATCGCATCGTTTCTCCATCCAAAATCTCCACCGCTTGGCTCGATCCCTGATTTTTCCAATCAGCAAAGTACAAGGCAACTTGGTGCTTTTTTCGATCCTTAAACTTGATCGCTAAAGACATCGTTTGGTCTGAATTTGACACGCAGGATGCCACTCGGCTGGACCCGTTTTGTCTATCTGGTGATAGGGCAGTTGGACTTGAAGTTGATGCCTCCCATACGGTTGAATCCGGTCGCCCGGCATTCGGAAAAGCTCGAAAATAGTCAATCGAGTCAACGTAAGAAGGAAGTTCCTGCTTGTCCTTGCTATCGGGCAAATAGCCGCATAAAATGAAACCGTCGCGACCATAAACCCCACCCCAATTCCCGCTGGTTTTAACATCTTGTTTCACGAGGCGGGCGGGATAGATTTCTTTCGATGGAATCGTTTTCAAACGACCTGGGAAGTACGTTGTTTGAATGTCGTATTGCCCAGGCTTTGCTAATTCAAAATTGAAAAATCCATCCGCCACCCCGCGTGGCTTAATTCCGGCAAACTCATGAAATTCTCCATCCCAAACTAAGTTGCCGTTAATCCGAATTTCTTTAACGGTCCTTCCCGCTTCGGGAACCCCGAGACGAGCGACGGTTCCCTTTGGCGATATCAATTGCCCACTACCCTTAGCAACATCGTAACGAAACTCAATATCCCCGTGAGGAGTAGGAGTAGTTCCAGAAACCCAATTGAGCTTTGTGCCCAAGTGTGGCTTCACGTCATATTGATCAAATCCGGGCGAAGTTGGAGATATCCCCAAAATGTCCTCATTGAGCCACTTAACGACTCCGGCCCCCCAAGGATGACAAAGACTCGTAATCCCACTTTGCGAGTTCGGAACCGGGTCATTCTTCGCGAGAATGGAATTCCAAGTGGGTCGATAAACTTCAAAAGTTGCGGTCCCGCCGTATCGAATCATCCCACCCCACATATCGTCCACCGTAGTCAGGGCGTCATCCCATTTGCCAAGTCGGCTCATCGCTTGGAGGATGAAATATTGGTTAAACGGAGATATGGAAAGTCGATTGACCCGGTCACTAAACACGCCATCCGAGAATTCTTGTTGCTTCTTGGAGTCAAGAAAGTCAGTATTGACCGCGTCAGCCGCAGCATGAATCCCGAAATCTTTGGACCAATTGGATGATTGGGAAACGGATACAAATTTTTCTTGTGCATACGCTTGGTACTTATCGCCAAGAACTTTGTTCCCTATGCGATCCATTGCGATCGCGAACTCTCGCCACAACCGAATCGAAAGCATTTTGTAGGCATTCTGTGACTCAGTATTCGGGCGGAACCATATCTCAAACCCCGCGCCAAGCCCGTCATCCCATCCATAAAAACTCAGTGGTGGATTCGTTCCGAAGGCTTTATATGCCAACTCCAACTTTGCATCGGCATTGGCAAGGAAATGCTTCAAAGTCTCCTCATCTCCAGTGTAATTGTAATAGTCAAGTAGGCTCAAAACCCAATAAAGCGAGTAACTCCGGATTCCGTTATCCTGCTTCGAAGTGTTCTCTAAGTTCTTTCGGACAAAATCATAATTGGCAAACGCAACGAGAGCCGCCGCCTGGGAAGGATGAGCGTCACCCGTAAAGGAAATCCGGTCACCCCGTTCCATTAAGATTGAGCCAAAGTAGTCCTTACAAAGCGATGCCTTAACCCCGTACGCCGACGTGTACCAAGCCTTGGTCAGCATCGAATCGCTACACGAAAAACTACCGGCATAGTTGGTTGGCTTTATTTGGCAAACCGCCCGAACACCCGTGATATGCCATGGTTTCTGAACACTCTTGACGTGAATCCAGCCAAACCGAACTCCTTCATAGAGCTCCTCATTGAGCTTCAGGCGATAGGTATTCCCGATCCTTTCCGGCTTTCGAGTCTTATCAACGCCCGGCTGATTGTATTCGCTGATGCTCATCTCAACGTCGCCAGCCAGATCAGGACTATCAAATTCGATCCAAGCCCCACTCTCCACCCCAAAATCCAGGCGAATCGAACCAGTACCTTTTACTTCGACGTTCGGCGACGAACTTGTCATGGAGGCTATGTTGCCAAATGACTGAGGCGGACTTGAAACCGCTACTTTCGGTCGAAGAACGTAGATTTGCAAGTCATCTTCGTTCTTGATCGTGTTCCATCGATAATTAATCGTCGGGTCCGGCGACTCGGGAATGGGTTTCCCGACCAACATCCCACCATTCACGTAAGCATAAGGCTGTGCAATGGGAGATCGCAATTGCAAAACGTCCTCGCCACCCTGCTGACCAAATCCCAAGCTCAAAGTAACCGCAACTAAGCTGAGGATCACTTGATGCCTCGATAAACTCCTAACTCATAAATCGACCAGTGGTACATCGAACTGGATCCAGTTTGGGTTACCCGAATCCAACGTGCTTTCTGCATCGGGAACGTGATATTGGTAATTCCCAATTCTCCTTTTCCAGACGCAATGACCTCGCTCCACTTCAGACCATCGTTCGAGACCCTAACCTCGTAACCCTGGGGCGAATCCCAAAGTGCCCACGTGTTATCAAGTTTGATCTTATCAAACATCTGACTCTTCTTCATATCAACTTGAAACCACTGACCGGGGTACTGCTTTTTGGTCAAATCTCGCCACCCATGCCAATGGTCATAGTCAAGTGCGTTCACCGCTGAGATATCAACCTTGTCGTCGTTGAAGTTAAAGATTCCGTCGGGAACCGATGCCGTCGCCGTCCAGTCTCTCTTCTCGAGTTCAACTTCTTTGCGGTTCGGCGTTGGCAATGGCTTTGGCGAATCCATCGGGACTAAACCACGTCCAACCAGAGTCCACGTACCCGGCTCGACTTTGAACTTGACATAGCCACCCTTGTCGTCAACAAAAGCTGCCCCTTTGACTTCTCCAGTCGCTCCGGACTTCCAAACTTGGCGACCTTGAAGGGTCACCGACTGCAAGCCTTTAAAGGAGCCGATTGGAATTCCGAGAACTGCCGACGTGTCCTTCGGAACCACGACTCTCAGCGAGTACTCACCCGAAGTCTTCGTGATGTTTACGCTTATATTGCCCTTGATGGTGGGAACCGTCATCTTGATTGAATTCAAAAACGCCTCCTGCGGCAGAACCTGAAACTCATTCCAGCCTGGAACAGTTGGCTCAACCCCCGTAATCGTTTTCGACAGAATGAGGGCAGGCGGATTCCAACCATGGTTCAATGTTGATCCTTGATCAAAAGCATCAATGTTGGATGCCCACCATCGGTCATAGTGCTCCCATAACGTCGTGATGGTCGCCGGAATCATCGTCTTATACCGGGTCGCCATTCGCATCAAAGCCGCCTCTGGCTTGTCCATTTTGCAAAGAGCCTCAAACACCCATCGATCAAAGAAACAGCTTGAATAGGTCTTCTTGGTGAGGACGTTGATGTAAATAGCCTCCCACTTCGACTGATCTGCTAGACCGGAATTTATCGCCATCGCGTTTGCTCGGTCGTCAGGCTCGGTCACCTGACTTGACATGTAGTAGCTTCCTTTCCAGTACTGAGTATCAAACGTTGACTTGATTTCTTGAAGTTTCTTCTCGATAACCGCCACGTCGGAACTATGCCCAGTTACCATTGCCATTTTCTGCAAAGTCTCCAAGCAGTTGAAGTAGAAACAAGTCTCGATGACCGCCGTGTCCTTGTTTTCTTTGCCCCAGTCGAACCAAGTGCGTTTGTTGCCAAATTTGTAGGTATCAAAAAGGAACGTTTTGGTCTGATCGTAGACCGCTTTGATAGATTCCAAATCGCCGGTCTGCATAAAGTAAAACCAGAGACCGTATTCGCCGAGGAACTCTAAATGCTGACCGGGATAGAATTTTGGTTGAAGTTTACGTCGGACAAGCTCTTTCGCCAGTCGATGAGCCCTCGAATCAAAAACGTAAAAACATTGGTTGAGTTCAGGAGTGCCGTCACCCCAGAACCCGACCCTTTCACGATCAGGACAATCGTAAAAATGGTCTCTCATGCAAATGTAAGCGGTTCGAGCAGCCTTGGTCCAAAGCGTATTGAAATCGCTATCGTTACATTCAAAAGATCCCGCAAAAGTAGTATCAAATCCGGTTTCACGGTACTTGACCGACTTCACTTTGACTCCCGCCGGAATCGTATAGATCGCTCCCTCCCCACTCAGCCAGTTTTCGGCTTCGGCTTGTTGGGTTCCCGCAATTGTTGTATAGGTTTCAGTGTTCGTAAGATAGGTTACTAATGGATTTGATGAGTTCAATTGGATTTTCTTGCCCGCATCCGATTCCAACTCCATCCACATTTGAAAATGGCAGTTATAAGGCATCGTGCAAACCAGCTTCCAAGGTTTGTCTTCGACACGGGGTAGCTGCTTTGAAACTCGAACATAGGGCTTAAGACCATAGTCTTTGATGATCTTGACTTTCTGACCTTCAATTACGGAAATTAAGCCTTTCCCCATCGCATCCCCAACGAGAAAAATGGTTTCGGCATTGCCAAATTCATGGTGTCCGTGACCAGGGTTCGGCGATTCTTCGGCTTTCCGAACAAAGTCATGAGTCGGGACAAAGATTGCGTTTCC
>JAYVHY010000324.1:0-6928 GCA_043770615.1 Armatimonadota bacterium
ACTACACCAAGTTGCAAGTTATGCAGCAAGCCGGTATGGCGATGCTCGGACAGGCAAACCAGTCCGGTCAATCAGTTCTTTCTCTCTTGAGAGGCTAAGGCTCCGTCTACAACTGAAATGAAAAGAGCCTCCGCTATGCGGGGGCTTTTTCATGTTTCCATATACTCAGTTCTTTGAACAGCACCTTAGTTCTTGTCATGCTTTTCAGCATTGTTGGATACATTCGGCTCTCGAGCCGAATGGTTGTACCATTTTCTAATTTCAAAGCTATCCAACCACCGAGCCCAATAAGCGAGTGAATGTTCATTTGGCGCCCAATTTCAGCAACCTCATTCAGTCGGATGACATAGGATTTATCCTCAGTTACTATTCTTAGTTCATCCGATACAAGGTTCATTAGTCCAAGCTCTGCATGGACGTCGAGGGCAGTGGGGCGGCTTAACCAAACAAATCCAATTAGCTCTCCGTCTGGTCCAACCTTTTCTCGCAGTTCCCGATCGATTTTTGTGTTCTCAAAAAAGCCCCAATGGCTCACACCATACCAAGCAACCGCAATCCCAACAGTAGCTTGAACAAGTACCCCAAGCCGATAGAACGCCAGGGAACAGACCAGAGCAACCCCGAGGGGAACAAGGTTTCCTAACCATTGTCTTCTCAGGCTCCAAATTCGTTCAGACGCTCGTTCTGGCACTTGCTCATGTTACACTTGAATGTAAATGGCAAAGGGCAAATTGGAGTTGATCAGCATCATCCCTGGCCCAAAAAACGTTGCCCGGTTAGTCCAGCGATTTGGCAAAAGCGAGTACGGACTCGTAACATCACTAAGTGATGCTCAATTGCCCATGCTTCGAGCCGAACTAGATGACCAAACTTTGGTAGACGTCAAGTCGTTTGGCGAAGTCGTTCGACAGGTCCACCAACTAACTGGCCTCCCTAGCCGACGGATTGCTACATCTCGCCAGATCCTAACTGCTTTAAACATTGTCTGTGCAGAAATTGACGCTAGCAGTCCGTTTAGAAAAGTTGCCGACATGCCCGGCTTTCACGAATGTCTTCTTGAGGTTTTTCGCGAAGCAGGTCAATGGGGCTTGATCGGTACCGATGGCGAGGATCTTAGCAAGATTCTCAAGAGCCATGATTCACTCGGGAAAGTCAACGAACTGACTGAAATTTTTAAGGAGGTTATCGCTATTCTTGAACGAGCCAATTCAACGATCGTTTCAAAGATGATTTCCGAGTGCTTAGATTCTCAAATCGATACCGATGGGCAAGATTCTCGCTTACTTTTCTTTATGGGTAGCACTGTTCACCCAGCCGCCATAAAGTGGGTGCATTGGCTAGTCGAAGAAGGTGCTGATGTTCAGGTGATCATTGACCGTCATTCTACTGATGGAGATATCTTTCAGCTTTCAAATGTTATTGCTGGTGAACTTGGAATCAAACCGACTGCTCCAGGCGAAGGAACCAAACTCCTCAATAATCTCTTTGCTCAAAACGAGAGCCATGGTGCCGACCTCGAATGGGTTGAAATTCACTGCTGTGGAGACCCCCTTTCCGAGTGCGAATGGGCTCTCCGCAAATGTCTTTCAATCGGGGACTTTTCGCGGACAGCGATTCTCTCGCGAAACATTGACCAGTACGGACCCATTTTGATTCATGCCGGAGAAACACTTGGAGTTCCGATTGATACGCGGCGACGGATTCCACTCTTAGCTAGCGGATTTGCAAAAGTTACGTTATCAGTTCTCAAAGCCCTGGTTACCCAAGATGCACGGGAGCTAGCCAGCCCGTTTCGCACTTCCTATTTCGGAGTAGCTGAATTTGACGAGCTCCTCGAAAATTCACACACCAGTCCCATCAATGATTGGGATGAACTCGCTTCGGGTCTGGAAAGCCTTGAGCAACCCGATGAATATCTGAAGGAAACTCTCCTTTATGTACTTGCTTTCAGGTCGAAGTGTATGGAGAGGGGCCGAACCATGGCCGAATGGCATGGCGAACTCAAGTCATTTTTAGAAGCAGCTCCTTGGCTAAAAAATGCCCAAGAGCGCGATCTTCGGGCTCAAACTTCGATGCTTTCAAATTTAGCTCAGGACGCCACCATTCAAATCACCCAGAACTCATCCCCAATTCCGTACTCCGACTGGTTGAGTCATGCTGATAGCGTTTGGCAAATGAGCGACGTTAGTGTTCCAAGCGGTGAGGAAGGAATCTTGCTGGTGTCTTCTCCCGAAGAACTTGGCGAAATCGACTATCTTTTGGTGCTAGGAATGCTGGAAGGTTCCTTTCCTCGCCGAAGGTCAGAGAATCCAATCCTTAGCGACGAACTCAAAAATGGAGTCTCGAAACTGCTCAAGGGACCCGCTATGAACAATTCGTTTGACATCGCAAAAAGCGAACGGGACTTGTTCTATAGGGTATGCGCTTGTCCGTCCAAAGCTCTCTATTTTAGCTATCCAATGTCAGACGGAGAGAGTGACAACGTCCCAGCCTTTTACCTTGAGGAAATCAGGAGAATTTGCCAAACGGGCGATACGATCATTCATCCTCGTCGCCATCTCACTCCTCCACCAAACCTTTGTCTATCAACATACGATCAAGAATTGTCGACACGATTGGAAAATCCGATCACGAAGCCGGTTAACAATGAACTTGAAGATCCTCGATCTATCGAACTTGTCCGATTTGACATGTCAAATGTGCAGCCAAGGAGCCTTCGATCCTTGGTTGAATGTAACTTCAAATTTGCCGCGGAGCGCTTGATTCCAGAGCAGCAGCAACCAAATGATCACTGGGGTTGGATGCTAGAAGTACCCCGTCGGGCAAAACTACTTACCATTAACAATGAGAACTTAGCCAAGACAGAAATGAGTCAAGTTCTCATCCAATATCTCGATGAACTTCGACCTCGACTCCCCGCATGGGAGTTTGATATGATCTATCACGGGTCAGCCCGGCTCGTGGAAGGACTCATTGAACGAGAGTTCCTTGCCCGAGAAGTCTGGGGAAGAAATCCAGCGAATACAAAGCTGGATTTGAAGTTTGGT
Source organism: Armatimonadota bacterium (assembly GCA_043770615.1). Taxonomy (GTDB): domain Bacteria; phylum Armatimonadota; class Fimbriimonadia; order Fimbriimonadales; family Fimbriimonadaceae; genus Fimbriimonas. The sequence continues at coordinate 3,048 of JAYVHY010000324.1, forward strand.
GACCCACAACTTAATCCAGAAAGGTTTAAATATCGCTTGTCTGGAAAAGTGGCGGGGGTAACTGATCAGAATGGTATCCGTACGATTCACTTATATCGACGAACACCACCCAAGGACGTCAAGGAAGAAGCCCTCGACAAGTATCTCACCGAATTTGGAATGTACATTGCGGCTGCCTGGGAAGGGGTTTCCGAGGTTCGAATCGAAGTCGACGGTCTTAGCGAGCATCGAACAACACTACTCTTTTCCGATACCCAGTCTCTTGAAAAAAGGGGGGATCAACTCATTGTCTTAAACCTTGCCAAACAATTTGGCAACAAAACTGAACTAGCAGAGCGAATTAAAGACCTCCTGAGAGAACCCAAGGCGATTGCGGTTTCAGGGCAAATGACAACAAGAGCAGGCGATTATTGTCAGTTTTGCTCGTTCTCTGATTTATGCCGCCAATCACAAGGCAGTTCAGATGAGTTTCTAGAACTAGGAGGGAGCAGTGCTTAGGACTCCAACCGAAGAGCAAACCGAAATCATCAACCAGAATGAAGGCTCCTCTGTCGTATTGGCGTCGGCTGGCTCTGGAAAGACCTATGTTGTCGTGGAACGATACCTTCGCTTAGTGCGCGAATTTCAAGTAAGGCCTTCACAAATCCTTACGATCACTTTCACAAACAAAGCCGCCGCCGAAATGAAGCGTCGAATCGTTGACCGACTCTTTGAAAATCAACTCTATGATCAGGCTCAGGAAGCGGAAACTGGACCAATCCAAACGATTCACTCTTTTTACGAAAAGCTATTGCGGGAAAATTCAGTCGAAGCGGGAATCGATCCAAAATTTGAACTTGCGACCGGCGGCGAGTCAGACCGACTTAAACGCGATGCCGTCCGCCACGTAATCAATTCTTCGGAGGATGACGACAATGAACTTATTGCACTTTTCGTGAAAGCCACCGTTGGAAAAGCTGAATACGGACAATTTGGTGCTTACGAGAAACTTGAAAAGGAAACGATCCAGATTCTCAACCAATTCCGAAGCAGCGGACATGAACCATCCTTTTTCGAAAACCTCTACGGAACTGGGGTCAGCTACCTTCGACAAACTCACGAAGTTCTCATTGCCAAGCTTCCTGAATACATGCGAGTTGCCATTGCCGAACAACCCGGTGGCTCCTGGCGAGATATCGCCTATCAAGAAGCTGGAAAAACTCGCGGTGAAAAATCTAAATTTGCTTGGTTGAAGGAGTCCCAGGACGAAGAACTTGTTGCCGCCAAACTTACTTGTGGTCTTGCCCAAATAGCCCTTCGCGCTTGGACTCGATACGAAACACTTTTGAGTCAGGAGCGCAAGATCGACTTCGACGGACTTGAAAGTCGTGCCGTTCGACTGATTGAGGTGTCGCCAGCTGTCCAAAAGCGTATTTCGAAGCAGTTCATGCATGTCATTGTCGATGAATCCCAAGACTTGAATCGAAATCAATTCCGTCTTTTCGACGCCATTGCGAGTAAATCTAAAATGCTGGTTGGGGACGGAAAGCAGTCAATTTACGGATTTCGGAACGCGGATGTTTCTACCTTTAATCAACGTGCCCGTCACGGCTATCTAAAGCTCTCCAAAAACTTTCGATCTAGCGAAACTATCATCAATATGGTTGATGTTGTTTTTAGTCAAGCGTTCGGTGCGGAGCATTATTTCACGTCAAACCGATATGACGTATTCGAATCCCAAATAAACTTTGAGGGAGTTGAGCGGCTCCATCTCAGTTCTAAGGCTAATTGGAATGACTTAGCTGACTTTGTTGCTTTTCAGCGAGACCAGAGTGTAAACCTCAGTTCGATCTGTATTCTCATTCGGCGACATAAGGAAGCTGAAGCCATCGGAGTAGCCCTTAAGCGACGCGGAATCGGAGTAAGAATGAACGCAGGTCAATCTCAGTTCTTTGCTCGATCCGAGGTACGAGATTTAGTGAATTCGCTCTTAGCGGTTTCCTCCAAGAGTGATCACTTCGCTTGGCTTTCCACCCTTCGAAGTCCAATTGTTGGACTTTCCCTAGACGGAATTGTCCTTTTGGCTAAGCCAGAAAACGAGTTCGAACTGGAACCCGAAGACAAAGCGAAGCTTGAACGATTCTCATCCTGGTTCTTAGAATTACGAACCCAAGTTGACCACGTTCCCGCGAGCGAAGTCCTCTCAAAAATCATCAACCGATCCGACCTGTTTTTGAACCTGCTATCGTTGACCGAAGGACGTCGCCGAATTGAGAACGTTCGCAAACTGTTGCTTCTCGCAATGGATTCTCCCGAGCTTTCGGCGAGAGAATTTGCTGAACAGATTCGAAATATCGAGAAACTGAGACATGACGAAGGGGATGCTGCCACTACCGACGAATCGGAAGATCTCGTGACCCTTATGACCATTCATAAAGCCAAAGGGCTAGAGTGGGACACCGTAATACTTGCGGACGGCATGGATCACAAGCCGCCCCCAACTTTCTCCCCAATATTCGATGCTGATTCAGGTTGGATCGGCTACTGGCAGAAAGGCAAATCGACCTATGCTGCCGAGTACCTGAAGACTCTAAAATCGGTTAAAGAGCGAGATGAGCTAAAACGTCTCCAATATGTCGCGATGACCCGGGCAAAGCAACGACTCGTTATCACGACTTGGGGTGACTCTTCTGCCGGGCTGGTTGGCGTCGTCCGAAGTTCGGTCGGTACTGCAACGTTTGACCAACTCAAAACGTGGCGCGGTCCGACAAATAACCAAGGCGAACCTGGGATAAACTGATCATCGTGGCAGTCACCGTTGGCATCGTACAATTCTCCCCAGACAAGGGCAAGCTTGATGGCAACCTAGACAGAATTGCGGAGCACTTGATTCAATGCGCCAATGAGGGGATCAATCTTGCGATCTTCCCCGAGACTTGTACAACTGGATATTTTCTTGAAGGTGGAGTTCTTGAACTCGCGATTAGCTCCGAAGCCCTCGCTCAAAGGCTGAATGATCGAGTCATCGGCAAGATTTCCAAACCTATTGAATTCGCTCTTGGATTCTATCAACTGCTAGGCGGGAATGTTTACAACTCAGCCGGATTTTGCCGTTTTGACGGAACGAAAGTTGAAAGTATCAAAACCTACCAAAAGATTTTCTTGCCAACTTACGGGGTATTCGACGAAGACCGATTTGTATCGAAAGGGAAGGATCTCTGTATTCTCGAATCTTCGGTCGGAAAAACCGCTCTAATGATTTGTGAGGATGTGTGGCATTCGGTATTGCCAACATTAAATGCAGTTGCCGGAGCGACCGCGATGATCATTCCTTCTGCTTCACCGGCTCGAGGATTTCGTTGCGAGCATATCGAGAATCATGAGCGATACCAACGGCTTGTTCGAGCAATCTCAGAAGAGCACGGCGTGTATTCCTTCGTCGCTCAGTTGGTTGGGCATGAGGGTGGTAAAGGCTTTGTAGGCGGATCGATGATCTGCGATCCTCTGGGACGAATTTTAGTCGAGGCTCCGGTTGGAGTTGAAGCGATCATTTCGGCAGAAATTGACCTTGAATTGGTGTCAATTGCTCGGGCGCAAACGCCACTCATCTCAGATCTTCAGTCTAGTTGGCACAACATTCTCAAGATTGCGAATGAGATTGACTGAGGGATACGAGTCTGCCTGACAAAGTTCCATCTTCCCACTCGTAAACCCCCGCGAAGCGAGCGTGCGAGCCGCCTTGGACAATCCAGGTTTGATTTTCCTTTACCGGTTGCTCGAGCACTGTGTGCGAATGACCACCAAAAATAATGTCGATATCTCCGCACTGTTGAGCCAGAAGACAGTCTTGCTTGTAGCCAATATGAGTCAAGGCGACGAGAAGATCAACTGTCGGCCTCATC
>JAYVHY010000325.1:0-6922 GCA_043770615.1 Armatimonadota bacterium
CAGGCGGGTAAACCCCACCAGAAGCAAGGCCAAATAGGGAGAGGATGACTCGGCTCGACGACTCTCCGGGTTGGCCGCGCAGATAAATCGTCACACAAAGACAGAATCCGGCTTATAGGCTGACTCCACTAGATGCCCTGCCCTGAAATCACTTTGGATTGCAGGGCAGGGACCAGATATGAATATTGAAGATCAGTTCTTCGTAAAGTTCAGAGCCATTTTGCCCGCTGAGCCTGCAGGTGCACCCTTTTTGGCCGCTTCTTTGTTCATTTCACCGCTTAGGTCGAAAATCAATGACTTGCCATTTGCGCTTAATACTCCGCTTAGTTCCTTTGGCCCCTGGCCCTTTGAGAATCCAAACATTTTGACCTTGTTACCCGACTGAGTCCACTTACCCTTGTCGGTCTCGGCTTTACCGCCCATCGCTTGAGAGATCGAAACGGTTCCGTCTTTCTTGAGTTCCATGCTGATCGTTTGCTTTGCCATCATCTTCTCTGTTTGATCCATCATGGCAAGTTGCTGAGTGACCTGGGTTTTCTTGTTGGCCGGAAGTGAGGCAGATTTTTGTTGCAACATCTTTTTCACGCTAGAAAGATCCATTGAAATCTTTCCTGTCCACTTTCCGGTCGCATCGGCGGCATAGGCGGATAGGGTTAATGCAAGGGCGAAAGAGGCGAAAGCTATTTTTTTCATTGTCAATTTTAAAGCCCGTTTCGGACCCGAAATAGGATAACGGATTGGGACCTTAAAAAGTTGCTAAAAACGGATCTGCCTACAATTTCTTGAAGATTAGGGTCAATTTCGGCTTAGAAGCGGACTTTAGTCCCTGCATTTTCATTTGTTCTGCAATCAGAAAACTCATATCGAAAAGGATGGATTTACCGGAATCTCCAAGACTGCCACCTAAAGTCATCTTGTTACCTCCGCCAGAGAAACCGATCAGCTTAACTTTCTTTCCAGAAACAGACCACTTGCACCATTCGGGTTCGGCTTCTCTGTTTCGAGTGAATTCAATGAAAGCAACACCCCCTTTCTTGAGGTCAAGCTTTACTTTTGCTTTTTCGACGACCTTAATACTCTCGTCTATCATCCGGATTCGATTGTCGATTTGCTTCTTGTTCTCTCCTGACAATTTGCTGCTTTGCTCAACCAATTGCTTTCTGAGAACTGAACCATTCAGCGTCATCTTTCCTGACCACTTCCCAACCACATCGGCGGTCAGGGCAATCGAGGACAAGCCCGTAGCGAGGATGACGCAAAGTGATTTGTTAAAGATTCCATTCATGGGATACTCGTAGTTAGATAAGGATAACCCAAGAATGTTTCAATCACGAGAACCCGACTGGGATGGATTAGACCGAAATCGAGAAAAGCCCTTGGGGAATCCAGTCATGTTGCAAACCTGGCATGATCTAGTTTTTCTTCATGCTCGTGTTCCAGTCGAAGCCTTACAATCGATGGTGCCCAAAGGATTGGTGGTTGAGGAGTTTGAAGGAACAGGATGGTTGGGTTTCGTACCGTTTCGCATGTCCGGTGTTCGAAAACCCGGGAGTCCGGCTGTACCTTGGCTAGGCTCTTTTCATGAAACAAATATTCGAACATATGTAACCCATCCGAAATATGGTCCCGGAGTGTGGTTCTTTTCGCTCGACGCCGAACGATTCCTAGCCTGTTGGTATGCCCGGAAGTTCTTTAAACTCCCCTATTTTCATGCGATTCAATCAAGCCAAATCGATGAAGTGAGTTGGCAATATTCCGGACATCGAAAAGTTCGACAAAATCTTCCAAAACTAGCTTGTGACGTTGCCAATCTTAAGGACTACCTTGTTAGCGCTGAACAAAGCGGACAATGGCACCAAGCCAGTTCACGGACTTTCGAATATTGGCTTGCAGAACGATACCGCTTATATTCGCTTGGCTCACAGGGATCGTTATTGACCGCTCGAGTCTTTCATGAACCGTATCATCTTTCGGACGCAGTTGTAAAACAAGTTGTGATTAGTGGATTGGAATCCCAATTTGGAAGGCTTGAGTTTCAAAGCGTTTTGCTTGCAAAAACCATTAATGTCCAGTGCTTTTCGCCGGAACGGGTTTCTTAGGAGCCGCCGCAACGATTTTCTTAAAAACCAACTTGGTTGGAGGAAGACCCGGCTTACTGTTTATCGAAATCAACAGCTTTTTCCCGTCAGGACTGAGGGTGCCACTTAAAATTTGTGAGCGACTCTTCCCGTTTTCTTCGACAAAGGTGATCGAAACCAGGTTTCCCGAGCTTGTCCAAGTCCCCTTGCCATTTCGGCGAGGAATATCTTCGCCCGTAACCAGACTAACAAAACTCTTGTCCGCTTTAAAGTCGAAACTGTAGTTGAGTGTTTTGAGAAAAGCTTTGCTGATTTGAAGCTTAAGAAGGCTATCACCGTCCATTCCTTGCGCGACATTACTGGGTCCTAATGTTGCGACGCCTTGCCACTGACCAACAAGGTCAGCGGAAGCAAGTCCTGCGACTCCAAAAGCCAGTAAATTTGCGAGTAAGCGCATGATTCACTCATATTATGCGCGGATTCGTCAAAATGAGAAGAGTGAAAAGCTGGTTGTTGGTTATTTTTGCGATTGTATTAGCTGGATGCAGCAACAATTCAGGCGGAGGTGGATTCTCGGATCGAAAATCGTCCGGATCCCAAAATGTCTTGCGATACTGCATGGGTTCAAATCCAACAACGCTGGATCCAGCTAAGGTCCAAGATGTGGAGACCATGGACATCATCAACAATGTCTACGAACCTCTGGTTAACTATGACGAGCAAAACAACATCGTTGGAATCCTAGCCGCCGAGTGGAAAGTGTCAGATGATGGCAAGATTTACACGTTCAAGCTACGACCTTCCAAGTTTCATGATGGATCATCGGTTACGGCAAGCGATGTTAAGGCATCTTGGGAGCGGGCGTTAAGCAAGGAAGTCAGTTCACCGATCGCAGACACCTATCTTGGCGACATCGTTGGTGCCAAGGATCTTGTGAAAGGCACGATCAATTCCCTGACAGGGGTAAAAGTCGTGGACAGCTCAACGGTAGAGGTGACTCTTGAAAAAGCCATTCCGTACTTCCTCGGAAAGTTGACTTATCCGTGCTGCGATATCGTTCCCGCGAAGCTTGGTTTGAAAGAGATTTCTTCTGTGGCCGAAGCAGTTGGGACTGGACCGTTCAAAATTGGCGACATTATGCCGGACCAAGTTGTTAACTTGGTTCGATTCAATGAATATCACGGGGACAAACCCACAATTGATGGAATCGAGCGAAAAATCGTAAAGGATCCGTCAACCCGACTAACGATGTACCGAAACGGAGAGTCCGACCTTTGCACAATCGAAAAGCAAGATTGGAAAGCAATCAATAACGATGAAAAGCTGAAAAACCAGTTAAAGACGATTTCCCGACCCGCGGTTTTCTACCTACTTTTAGGGGGCAAGGCGTACGCACCTTTCAAAGATCGCCACGTTCGGCGAGCTGTCATGATGGCGATAAATCGAACGAGAATTACGACAGACATTTTGACCGGCGTTCCAATCGCAAACCGATGGCTCCCCGAAGGAATTCTGAAAGGCAAGCCCTCTTCAGGTGTTTTAGCCTACGACCCTGAAGCAGCGAAAAAAGAGTTGGCGATGTCGCCATACAAGGACGGTGCGAGTCTGCCCGAACTTGAGTTGACTATTCGTGCTGACAATACTGACGCGAAATTTATCGCGGAGCAAGTTACAAATGATCTTAAGAACAACCTTGGAATGACGGTCAAGCCCAGGATGCTGGAAATCGGCGCAATGCTAAAAGCCAGAAACCGGGGCGAGCTTGCCTGCATATTCCTTTCTTGGTATGGCGACTATATTGACGCTCAGAACTTTTTGAGCATGCTGCTGATAACTGGGGCACCGGCAAATTATGACCAGTGGAGTAACCCTGAGTTTGACAAGATCTGCGCCGCTGCTGATACCGAGAAAGACCCTACCAAGCGAGAAACTCTGTATTTGCAAGCTGAAAGTTTGATGCTTCAGGAAGTCCCACGTGTTCCCCTGTATCACGGGGTCGATGGAGTCTTAGTCAACCCAAGAGTTTCTGGTATTCGGTATAGCCTCATTGGTTCGTTGCCCCATAATAAGGTCGCGATAAAATGAAGCTTCTTGCCATATATCCCGGCACTTTCGACCCACCAACGTTTGGTCACGCTGACTTAATCGAAAGGGCCCACGATTTGTTTGACCATGTGATTGTAGCCGTAGGCACCAACTCATCCAAGGCACCTTTGCTAACCGTTGAAGAAAGAATAGAAGTATTGACCGCCATCTCAAAGCCGTACAAGAATGTCACCGTCGAATCGTTCGATGGCTTACTTATGGACTATGCGAGGGAAAAAGGGGCAAAATCGGTTGTTCGAGGTCTTCGCGCAGTGGCAGATTTTGACTATGAGTTTCAAATTGCGATGGTGAATCGAAAACTGAATCCAGCGGTTGATTCGGTATTCCTTATGACCCGGTGGGAATACAGCTATCTAAGCTCGTCCGTTGTACGGGAAGTCGCAAAGCTTGGCGGCGATGTCACTGATTTAGTGCCAGAAGCAGTTCGCCCGGTGTTGGCTCGCGCGGTCTTACGGAGCAAGAATTGAGCCAACTCCTCAATTCTCACATCCCTGGACTGGGTCCTCCTCGGACGGGGAAGGTTCGAGATGTTTATGACCTGGGAGCGGAAGTACTCATTGTCGCAACTGACAGGATTTCGGCGTTCGATGCAGTCATGGCAAATGGTATTCCCGAAAAGGGATGCATTCTCAATCAGATGAGTGCTTTTTGGTTTCAGCATCTTTCTCACGTTTGCCCAAACCATATGGTGTCGATTGCCTCCTATGAAATTCAGAGTCGATTGCCTGACCCATGCTACGCCCTTAACGGACGAACAATGGTGGCCAAGAAGGCTCGAACGATTCCGGTTGAATGTGTGGCTCGCGGATACCTTGCGGGTTCGCTTTATAAGGAATACAAAGCCCAAGGCGGCACCGTTCATGGCTTCCAACTACCAGACGGCTTGCTCGATTCTTCTCGACTACCAGAACCCCTTTTTTCTCCGGCAACCAAGGCCGATGAAGGACATGACGAGAATATAAGCTTCGCTGAAATGGTAAATCGTCTTGGTTCGGAAGTTGCCAACTTGCTTCGCGATTGGACCATGCAACTCTACACCGAGGCAGCAATTCACGCGGCAACAAAGGGAATAATTCTTGCCGACACAAAGTTCGAATTTGGTGAATCCGACGAAGGGATCATCCTGATCGATGAGATTTTGACTCCCGATAGTTCACGATATTGGGACGCCGCTCAGTTTTCGCCGGGCAAGAGTCAAGCAAGTTTTGACAAGCAGTTTGTCCGTGACTACCTAGAAACTTCTGGCTGGGACAAAAATCCACCAGGACCGTTGCTGCCACCCGACGTAGTAACCAAGACTCTCGAAAAGTACGTCGATGCCTTTGTAAAAATTGTTGGTGAACAACCCGAACTGGTCTAATGTTCATCCTTTACAATCTTGCTCTAACATTGCTCAGCCCTATTTGGGTGCCGTGGATGATCTGGCGTACCCGAAAGCGCAAGGAGGCTCCGAATTGGAAAGAGAGGAGCGGCAATTACGACGGAGTCGTTAGTGTTCGTGACAAGAAGAAGAGGCGGGTATGGGTTCACGCGGTTTCGGTTGGCGAAGTTATCGCGGCGAAGCCATTTCTTAACCAACTTCGTCAACTAGCGCCAGAATGTGAAATTATCCTAAGCGTCACTACCAGCAGCGGACACCAGACTGCACGCGATATGGAAATGCCGTTGTACGACTCACTGGTCTATTTTCCGATCGACGTTCCAAAATTCACTCTGCGCGCCATGCAGTGGGTTCGCCCCGACGTGATGGTGATCATGGAGACCGAGCTCTGGTACAACTTTTTGTGGGCTGCAGACGTTTTTGATGTCCGAACGATCATTGTCAACGGACGAATAAGTGACAAGGCTTACCGGACCGACCTTAAGGTCGCTTTTTTCTTTCGAGCGTTGTTCAAACTAGTGAATCGCTGCTTGGTACAAACCCAAACCGACAAAGATCGTTTTGAGTCACTAGGAGCAAATGATGTCGAGGTATTTGGTAACACAAAATTTGACGAAGCCAGTTCAGTTGTTTCAATTGATGCAAACGAGTGGCGAGAGAAGTTAGGAATTCCGGTCGGTAAATCGGTTATCGTCGTGGGATCGACCCGATCGGAGCGAGAAGAACAACTTGTGGTCGAAGCATTTTTCAAGTTGAATGATGTTGTCTTTGTTCACGCTCCTCGACATATTGAGTCGGCAGGGCGGATCCTTGAAGTGTTTCAAAAACTGGTCGGTTCCTCGGGCAAAACCATCGGTCAGCGCTCTAAAACTCAATCAGGTGACTACATAGTCTTGGATACTTTTGGCGAACTAGGATCGGTTTATTCAATCGCCGATGTCGTGGTGATTGGTGGTGGTTTTGACAAGCTTGGCGGTCAGAATTTGATCCAACCTTTAGCGCTGAACAAGCCAGTGCTCCACGGTCCAAATATGTTCAACTTCCGAGATGTTGCGGCAGCATCGGTTCGTGCCGGGAGTTCGATCATGTGCGAAAATTCCGAGGATGTTGCCCACCAGATCCAACAGCTTTTGAACGATGAAGGAAAGAGACATGTTATGGCAACTGCGGCGGCCAAACTTATCGCGGACAACGTTGGAGCTAGCAAGCGATATGCCGAAGCGGTGATTGCCGAGATGAATGCAGTAAAGCGGTAACATTTCAGCAATGCGTTTTAAAGATCAGGTTGTTGTTGTTACCGGTGCAAGCCGCGGAATTGGAAAATCCCTCGCGGCGGCGTTCGCAGCCGAAGGTGCTC
>JAYVHY010000326.1:0-3138 GCA_043770615.1 Armatimonadota bacterium
CTTTGGCCCCTCAATGATCAAGTGGCAGAGTACGGTTTTGGAGTCTTCTATCGTAAACTTAAAGAAGGACTCTCGGTAAGCCAATCTCTCGCTAACGCGAGGGACGACTTAAAGGAAAGGTATCCCCATCCGGCATTTTGGGGATCGTTTGTTATGTTTGGAGGCTATAAATCATGAAATTGTTCGTTCGACTGGTTGCTTTGTTTAGTTTCACCTTAGCGATTGCTAGTCAATCGTTTGCCGATGGAGTGGTAGTCCGAGTGGTCAATACCTCTCAAATTTCCCAATTGGTTGCCGACTATTCCGCAATTCTTGGATACAAAGAAGCAGGTAGCTCTCCGTTTGTCCGATTTGAAGTTGCCCGCCAGAATGTCGATACTCTTGAAAGTCTGCTCGAAGTCGATAGCCGAATCGTTTGGGTTGAAGATGAAGATTCATTTGATGCTCCAGAAAACCAAAGTGGTCACGGGAGTACCGTGGCGGCAATTTACGATCGAAATGCATCGTTTGCTCAGAACACCGGCATTTGGAATCAAGTTAACTTTAACGCAATTACCCGCAGACTCATGCCGATTCGAGTTGGAATTGTTGATACCGGAATTTCGCGACTGCAACCGACCATTCGAAGGAATGTAGTTGCTAGCGCAAGCTTTGTTCCTGGTTCCTCGACAATTGACGATGTGCCACAAAATCTTGATACTAACTTGAACGGAAAATTTGATGAAGGTGCGGGGCATGGGACGATGATCGCTGGGATCATCCTTCAAATTGTTCCTAACACGAGACTGGTCGTCGCAAAGTCAGCTGACAGTGATGGCATTGCTACATCTTGGTCGGTTATTGAAGGTGTTGTTTTCTGTATTGAGAATGGAGCAAAAGTAATCAACGTCAGCCTTGGATCTCAAAACAAACTCACTGGCTTTTCGGAGTTTCTTGATTGGGTTGACTCTATGGGAACCACTGTCGTTTCTCCTATCGGCAACAACGGACTTAAAATGACTCTTTTTCCTGCTGGATATTCGAGCGTTATATGCGTTTCCGGGCTCCTTCCCAATAATGTGAAGGCCCCATTTAGCAATTGGGAATCAGAGGCTAGGGTTGCTGCCCCAGCAACCGGTATTAGAAGTGCTTGGCATGATGGTGGAACTGCGGTTTGGTCAGGTACCTCGTTCTCTGCTCCTTTAGTTACCGGTTTTATTGCTGCTGGCTTGTCGCTAAGTCCTTTCAAATCTCCTTCCCAAATTAGAAACGCGATCAAAAACTCCGGGCGAAATATTGACAATTTGAACTTAAATTATCGGGGACAACTTGGCAAATTATTGGACTTCAAGAGCCTCATGACGTTCTTTAGAAGATGATTTTGGCTTGCTGCACACCCTTCAAAATTAATATTTTCTATTAAGGTTTTTTTGACAGGATTCGTTCCATCTTTGCAAGGAACATGTAAACCGGGGGGCGTCAGCTTTCCCTTTTTTTTTGTTGACACCCCGCAAGTTTGGTGTCTCCGTGAAAAAAGCCTACCTATTGATTCTATTTCTAGTATCGTTTATTTTTTTAGTCTGTCAGTCATTGGCAAATCACGTGATTGCTCGCGTTGATAACTTTGCTGATTTGTCGAAACTCCAAACTGACTACACGTTCATTGTAGGATTCGAGCGGGCTGGGCTATCACCGTTTGTCCGATTCGAAGTTGATGATCAACCCAACTTTATCATTGTCGAAGAATTGATGAAGGATAACCGAATCATTTGGGCGATTGACGAAGAGAAGTTCAATATTCACCGGAGACGCCGCAGTCACGGAAGTTCGGTTGCCGCGATTTTTGACCGCAGTGCAATTTTTGATGAAAACACTGATGTTTGGGATCAAATAAATTCCCGAGCGCAACCCCAAGCAAGTTCAAACGCGATAATTGGAATTGTAGATACTGGCGTTTCTCGCTTTCAACCTGGATTGCTTGCGAATGTCATTGCCGGCAAGTCGTTCATCCAAAACTCAAGAACAATCTATGATGTTCCGGCCGGCATTGATACAAATTCGAACGGCGTTTACGATGAAGCAGTTGGCCATGGCACGATGGTTTCTGGGGTAATCCTCCAGATTGCCCCAAACACTCCGCTTGTCATTGCAAAGTCAGCTGATAGCGATGGCATTGCGACATCTTGGTCAGTAATTCAAGGAGTCGTCTACTGCGTCGAAAATCGGGCCAAAGTTATCAATATTAGTCTTGGGTCAATTGAACCTATGGCGGGATTCTCTGAGTTTCTTAATTGGGTTGAGGAATCTGGCTGCGTGATTGTCGCCCCAATCGGTAACAACGGAGCCAATATGTCACTCTATCCGGCAAATTATCCTTCGGTCATCTGTGTTGCTGGGCTGATGCCAAACAATGTTAAGGCTCCCTTTAGCAACTGGAATTTCAATGCAATGGTTGCGGTGCCAGCAACTGGGGTAACGAGCACCTGGTATGACGGTGCCACCGCAAGTTTCTCCGGGACATCCCTTTCTGCCCCAATTGTTTCGGGTTGCCTGGCCCTTGCCCTTGGATTCAACCCAGACATGAAGCCAGAAGCCATTCGAAGAGCATTGCTTAGCTCGGGTCGAGACATTGATGGCTTGAATCCCCTTTACCGTGGTCAAATTGGCAAACTCTTAGACCTGGACAGCCTGATTTTCGCGCTCAGCAAGTAGCTGAAATTAGATATGCTGGATATGATCTGTCACATTGATAGGTCAGAAATAAACAATGGTGCGTCAGCTTTGGTTTCGGTTTGTCGCTTTGAGTCTTGTGTTCTTGCTCTTTTCGCTGGCACTTTGGCCGTTTCCGAATTTGTCAAAGCCTTTGCTTGTCCTGTCAGGGGTTTCCATTGTCGTAGCAGCCTTGCTGTGGATTAGGAAGTGGCAAGAATCATGAGCTGACCAATATAGCTTGGCTAGCCTCAATCAGATGATTCGGGAAGGAACATATTCCGAAGAGGATGTTCCAGAAATTGATCATGATGGAGACAAATTTTGTCTGTGCTGTCACACGGTGTACGGAACTCAATTTGGAGTTTGCCCGAACTGCGCTAAGAAATAGTCCGGTGACCGATATACTCGTATCATGACCAAGAAAACCCAAGCACTTCGTTCGGTTCG
>JAYVHY010000327.1:0-3136 GCA_043770615.1 Armatimonadota bacterium
ACTCCGGAACAACCCCCGAATACCCGTGCAAAGCGTTACGGTGTCCCAGCGCCCCAACAATGATATCGCCGTCGTGCAGAGCCACCATTCGCCCATCGCACCCTTCAAGAGTGTTGTAGCTGGTCTTTTGCCCAATGACCCGCCCACAAACCAAAAAACCTTCTTCGGCAACAATCGAAGAAGAAATCCGAATCTCCTTTCGCAAAGGAACATTCTTCGAGACCGAACCAATCTTATCAACCAAAACGCGGATCATAGGTTCTCCAAAAACTGCCGAATCGGTTCATGAAAATCGGAATTCTCCGTCGCAATAAAAATGGTGTTATCTCCGGCAATTGTGCCCACTAATCCAGAAATCGACGCATGATCAACCGCTTCCGCAACGGGTGCGGCGCCACCGCTTTCGGTCTTTACCACCAACAAATGCGGACCAGCCGTCGACACCGACTGAATAAACTGGCTCAAGCGAAGACGATCAGGGCGACCCGCAATTCGATACGAACCACCAATTTTGGAGATACCAAGGAACCGAAAGTCACGGCTAATCGATGACTGCGTAACGTCAAAGCCGATCTCAACCATCTTGGCGACGACATCCTCTTGAGCCGAAAAAGCTCCGGTCGCTATAAGCTTAAGCAAGGACTCGTGACGAGCATTCTGACTTTGCATCTATGTGCATAATTATGCACACTTTCGTGCATATTATGCAATTACCGAATAAAGTGAATCTTCGGATCGCTCATGTCGTCAAGCAACATAACCGCAGTAACGGGCATCGGACGGTCCTTCGCCACATCTCGAGCCTCATCAAACGTGAGTTCGATGATCTTCAATCCATCAAGGTCAATAAACTGACCAAACTTCGCGGCTCCGCCTTCGGTGCTAAAGCATGCAAGCCCATGAATGTTCTGGTGGCAATAACAGCCGTACCGTTTGCTCGTCACATGGTTCAGCACAAACACGCTGGCCGGAAATTCGCTATCCAGTCCCAAAATTGGTTGTATCAGTGTTTGCATGTCCATGTTCTCCGTATAGTTTCAATATCGGAAAACTGCACAACTTCTTTAGGGATTAACCCACACTCTGGTATTCCAACCAGCCAGCAACCCTCACCAAAAACTCAACCTGATCTCTGTTCTCTCTTCCCTGAGGCCTGACTTTTGAGGTATATTTTCTACCTTACCCGGACGTAGCTCAATGGATAGAGCATCAGTCTTCGGAACTGAGGGTTGGGGGTTCGAGTCCCTTCGTCCGGGCCAATTCCACCCACCGCTACTTTTCAGAAGGGTCCTTGTACCCCTCAAATGCACACCCACTCGCCCGAGCCTTCGGCGCATAAGTCGCATCAAACGGCTTCACCGGTTCTCCTAGCAACTTCGCCATCTCCGAGTTCATCTCGTTCAGATAATCCACCGAGTAACCCGCCCAGCGTCTCACAATCAGCCCGTTCGCGTCCAACAACGTGCCATAAACCGACGCAGGAGCCTCGTACGCCTGCATAACCTCAAGCTTCGGGTTCGAGATCACCGGGTAAGGAACCTTCAGGTCCAAAGCCCACTTCTTGGCATCATCAAATCCCGCGTCCGTAATCTGAATAAACTCAACCCGACCGCCAAACTGCTTGTACAGGTCGTGAAAAACCGGCTCGGCTTCAAAACTGCACGGACATCCCTTTTTCACAAAAAACAAAAACTGCGGCTTAGGACCCTGCCCACCAATCGAAATCGGCTTGCCCGTCGTGTCCGGCAGCTTAAAGAACTTGCCAACCTTCCGGTTCAGCTTCGCCACGCTGGACGCCATCTCGGCGGTAACCGGATGCCTCGGCGCACTTCGATCATATCCCGGCGAATATGTCCCCCGTATCCTCGCCATATACGCCAACGCCCCACCCGCAATCACCAAAAGCGAGCAAAACACTAAAACGACAATCCGTAACGGCCTCATAGCATCTCTAGTCTATCCCCTCTCACCCAAATCTACTGTCGCAAGAATCAATGACCCGTCAGAATTGTCCTAACTCCCAATTTTCTTCTCCTTTTAGGAGAGGACCTTCGCGCGAAAGAGCCCTTGCAAAGACTGCCAATAAGGCAGTCTTTTGGAGGTGAGCTTGTGGAAGGGGTCTTGAGACCCCGATGTATCGGGGCGAAGAGGGAGGAACGAAGTTCCCAAGGTAGGTAAAGTCCATTCGCCCTTCGCCATCGCGATCGCCCTCATTTTCGCACTCCGCACTTTGCACTTTGCACTTTCCTCCCAACTCCCAACTCAGCGAATGGAGTCCAAGCGACATCCCGCTCGCGGGACGGCTAACGTCAAATTTCTTCTCCCTTCGCCCATCACCCGCGAACCCCTAGTTACTTCAATTGAGGCGCGGAAGCTTTTAGCCCCGGCAAAGCCAGAAGCGTCGCATCGTTAGTAATCAATTCGCCACCTGTGACCATTGCCGTCGCCGCAATAACGGCATCAGCAAGGCGTAACTTCGAATTCCGGCGCAGACTAATTGCCATTCTTTTTACTTCGCTGTCTATTTCAACACATCGCACAAGCTTAAGAAATTGGCGGATCGGAAATTCGGTCAGGTCAGTCAAGCCATGATATCCCAGCAATTCTATTTCGGTCAAAATAGATACGCAAA
Organism: Armatimonadota bacterium; assembly: GCA_043770615.1. Taxonomy (GTDB): domain Bacteria; phylum Armatimonadota; class Fimbriimonadia; order Fimbriimonadales; family Fimbriimonadaceae; genus Fimbriimonas. The sequence goes on from JAYVHY010000327.1 coordinate 2,633, forward strand.
GATCGCCCTCCAACGCACTGGCAAGTTGACCATTGAGATGGTAAATGACAACGTTCGTGTCAAGAACTACCGTTCCCATTCATCCCTAACCATGTGCTGAAACTCCATTGCATCAATTGGAAACTTGATCGATCCCGCCAAGGCATTAATCTTCGCATTGCGATCACTTCCACCAAGATCGAGCTGCTTTTCGATGACCAACCAGTCCTGATAGTCAATAAGGACCGCAATTGGATTGTGGTTTTCATCGGTCAATATCTTCTTCGAGATCATCGTATTCCTATTGTATCAACTTTTGTGCTTCCATCCATAAAATATGTTTGCCCTAATCTTCGCGATCGACCTTCACGCTCTCCCAGCTCCAAAAAGTATGACTATTTCAATCGCCCCCATGAGCACACTTGTCATCCTAAGCCAAAAATGCCCCTTTGTGGCAGAGGGGCCGTTGAGTCCAAGCAAAAAGAGAATCGAAACAGTTGGACGAAACGGGGGAGTAGAATTTGA
>JAYVHY010000328.1:0-3132 GCA_043770615.1 Armatimonadota bacterium
GGGTATGTCCACATTACGAATTGAGGCGCCCGAAGGTAGGTCTCTTCCGGGTATTTTGGCGCCACAGCTTCGAACGGCTCTCCTTAAATTGTCCAGATCCGAGAATGCAAAAGATCTTGCAATCCGTGGGCTCCGAGCGATTGCAGGTCTGGCAAAGGGTCTCAAAGTCAAGTACAACGATATCGAAGTTGGAATTGACTATGAGTCTGAACCTGGGTTGGCAGACAATGGTGATCTGGAGCAAGATTTGCAAGCGTTACTTGAACTTGCGGGTAAAGCAGCTTCAAAGGCAGAAACAGCTCTCGTCCTGTTTATTGACGAACTTCAGTATGTTAAAGAAGAGCAGCTAGCCGCCCTTATTACTGCAATGCATCGGATCGCCCAGGCTAATCTCCCAATTACTCTTGTAGGTGCCGGATTACCACAGTTGCGGGGACAAATGGGGAATGCAAAGTCTTATGCTGAGCGTCTATTTGACTTTGTTGAAGTAGGTGCATTGGACCCCCAAGCGGCAAAAGGGGCACTTCAACGGCCAGCAAACAACGAAGGAGCGGGGTTTTCGAATGAGGCACTGGATGAAATTATTCGAGAAACAAAGGGGTACCCATATTTTCTGCAAGAGTGGGGCAAGCACGTCTGGAATATAGCCAAGGAATCCCCAATTACTCTTGAGGATGTCAAAGCAGCAACAAGAGAAACCATCGCCACACTTGATGAGAGCTTTTTCCGAGTACGTCTTGACCGACTTACACCATTTGAAAAAAAATATTTGCGGGCCATGGCAGAGCTTGGGGCTGGACCTCATCGTTCCAGCGATATTGCTAACGCACTTGGTCGTAAAGTAACAGAACTTGGTCCTCATCGTAATAGCCTCATTGTCAAAGGCATGATATTTAGCCCGAGTCATGGCGACACCGCATTCACGGTCCCCTTATTCGATGATTTTATGAAACGTTCAATGCCTGGTGACGATTGGAAATTGTAAGCTACAAGCCCAAGCGGACTCGATTAAGAAACATTCGCGCTTCTTCATCGGGTCCACCGTAGGTTAGCCGCATGACATCTTCAACCGGGAAAACCCGTCTTCCATCTTCGTAGCCAAGGAAATTAATCTCCTCTAATTCGACGTGCTCATCCGAATATGCTCTGACATATCCATAGTGAACCGACCCATCTTCGGTGTGAATTCCGACCACCAAATTTTTCGAAGCCGCAAATGCAAGCAACTTCTCCATCTCAAGACTATCAGGAGCACCTCGAGATTGACCGTTGGCGAGTTTTTGACGTTCTAACAGCAATTGCACCGCTTGCATGTACTGGGTGCCAAATTGAACCCGTAGGACTTTATCGAGGGTGCCAACAAAGGATCCCCAGTTTTGGCCGTACCGGTCAATCCGCTCTAATCGAAAAGAATCGCCGTCGATTTCACGGATAAATCCGACTTCGAACGAGTCTGGTTCGTAATGAACCCCACATAATTCTCCTCGCTCATTGCATTCGAAGAGAACCTGGCGTATTCGCTCAAACAGTTCAGACACCAGATCGTTGTACCCGGCTTTATAGCGATACTTCGTGGAGAGTTGTCACCACTTGATTTGCTAGCGAAAAATCCAGGTGGCGAGTGACTTCATTCGGACACGCGATCACATGCAGTCCCGCATCGTATGCTGACTGAACCCCATTCTGCGAATCTTCAAAAGCGATGACCTCGTTAGCGGGTACTGCCATCAATTCAAGTGCCTTCAAATATAGATCCGGTGCAGGTTTACTTCGTTCCGCATCATCACGACAGACCGTCATTTCAAAGAAATGACCAAGGTTTAGGCGACCAATAAAATCATCTACCCAGCTATGCAAAGAACTTGAAACAACGCACATTCTCATGCCTTTCTCTTGCGCAGAACTAAGAAGTTCAACTGCTCCGGGTCGAGGTGTCAATTCAAAGTGTTCCCAATAACGCTCACGAAATCGGAGCCGAATAGACTCTGGGCTTTCTTCCAGGCTTGCAAGTCGCTTGAGGAGGATTTCGGGTTGCTCTGCAACTTGGTCCGGACCACGACCCACAATATTCATCCAGACTTCGTCGGGATATTCGTGCCCGTGCGATTCAAACAACCCTTTCCAGGCTAAGACTTCGGGCGTCTCGGTATCCAAAATCAGTCCATCAAAGTCAAAAAAGAGGGCAGAAACCAAGACGTTAGAGTACCTTTCCCGTCACTCCAGTTCTGCCTTTCCCCGGCCCCCGGGGTATCTTTACTAGCAGTGCCGACACTTAAGCCATATGTTGAGTTTAAGGATGTTTCAGTTTCGTATCGGAAGCAGAATGAAGCTGTTTCAAAGATCAACTTAACGATTGAAGAAGGCGAATTCGTTTTTCTGGTTGGGAAAACTGGCGCGGGAAAGAGCACTTTACTGAAGCTGATTTCTCGGGAGATTTTTCCGCAATCAGGAACCTTGACGTTAGCCGGAAAGGAAATCAGCAAGCAGCACTGGATTTCCATTCCAAAGCTTCGCCGGAAGATGGGGATTGTCCCGCAAGATTTTGCGTTGTTGCCGAAGAAAACGGTTGCCGAAAACATTGCCTACGCGAGCAGGGCTGCAGGAAAAACGAAACGGCAAACCCGTCGCCGAATGGCGTTCATTCTGTTCGGAATCCATCTTGACCATAAAATGCACAGCTTTCCCGATGAGCTTTCGGGTGGTGAGAAGCAACGGGTAGCGATCGGTAGAGCACTGATAAACGACCCGCCTTTGCTCTTGGCTGACGAGCCAACCGGAAACCTTGATCCCGAGCACTCAATGGAAGTTATGCAACTGCTGATGAACCTCAATGAGCGAGGAACAACCGTTATCGTGGCAAGCCACGATATGATGGTTATCGAGCAGCTTGGCAAGCGAGTCATTCGAATTGACGAAGGGCGGATCGTGTCGGATTCAAAATTCGAAAATGGCATTGTTCCTGAAGAACTTTGTCCATTAGAAGTAGAAGGTCACGACCACCAACTCATGGCGGACCTCGCTCAATCTGTCGAAGAGGAGGCTACCGATGTTTGATCGTTTAACCTTCATCCTCGGCGAATGGCTCGTTTCCATTCGACGAAACTTGGGAATGGTTCTGCTGGGAACGATCAC
>JAYVHY010000329.1:0-35052 GCA_043770615.1 Armatimonadota bacterium
CGCCACCTAATCCTTTTGGAAGTTTCATTGTTAACCTAAATCTTCTTCTTTTGAGTCCGAAAGATTAAAGACTTCTTTGACCAATCTTTCGAGATTCGCGCCTTGTAGCGGTAATTCTACCGCTTCGGACTCAGTCACTCGCTGATCGTTTTTTTTTTCAAGTATAAATTCAAGAATCGTGCCGTCGCGACCTATTTTTTGCAAAGCATCAATTACAAACTTCATTCGAGCGGCATTCTCTTGAAACCACTGCAAATTCATCTCACTATCAAGGCCAACCACCATCTTGGAACCGTCATCTGAAATCAATTTTGCCGAGGTCAACTTGAGCTTATGCATTGACGCCATTCCAGTTTTTGGATTGATCGGCAAGGCATTTAAGAGCCTTTCTAGGTCATTCGCAAAAGTTTCGTCGTTCTGTGGCACTGGGTTTGAAGCTGGTGGAGTTGGATCCGGTACTGCTGGATTTGCTTCGGCTTGAACAACCGCCCTTACTTCTACAGGCTTCGAGGGTTGATCGACCACCGGCTTTGGCGCCTCGGCCTTTACTTGGCGTGTTACGGGTTTGGCGTCTGAACTTCCAGTTGGTCGAGTTGCAATTCGTATGAACTCACTTTCGAGCCAGAGTTTAGGCAATGAAATGTCCCGGATTACTTTATGAGCCTCGGCCAATGCAGTTCGAACTTCAACGAGAAAGCTCTTACCAAGTCTCGCGGCGATCTCGTGGAGAGAAGACTCGCGGGTTGAGTCAGCGACATCGGAAGAAACTTGGTAAATGGCTCGAGTGAGGTCAGCAAGGCGGTGAAGCATGGATTCGAGCAAAGATCGAGGGTCCCGACCGGTTCGAATAATCTCTTCAAGGAGGGTTATGATTTTCGAGACATCACCAATTTGAATGGCGATGAGCAATTCGTCAACCGCTTGTTCGGACACGAGACCGAGTTGGTCGTATACGACCTCGATGGAAATCTGATTGTCGGAAACCAACATTGCTTGCTCTAACAGGGTTAGGGCATCGCGGTAGCCACCATCAGCCATTCGGGCTATGGCAGAGATTGCCGCAGGCTCGGCGGTCACTCCTTCTTGAGCGCAAACGAACAGTAGTCGATCACAGAGGTTTTTCATCGAAGCTCGATGAAACTCATACTTTTGGCATCTTGATCGAATAGTCGCCGGCACTTTATTGAATTCAGTTGTCGCGAGAATGAAAACTAAGTGAGGCGGTGGCTCTTCAACGGTTTTGAGAAGGGCATCAAATGCCTTTGGCGATAGATCGTGGACTTCGTCAATGATGAAAACTTTGTATCTACCGAGCATTGGGGCATAGGAGACGACATCAACAATTTTGTCTCGAACATCGTCCACGCCAGAATCACTAGCCGCGTCCATTTCGATGACATCGGGATGAGATCCTGAGGTGATCATAACGCACTGGTCGCACACGTTGCAGGGTGTCCCAGACGTGCCTTTGTCACAATTAAGGGCTTTTGCTAGCAGACGTGCAGACGAAGTTTTGCCTGTCCCACGTGGTCCAGTAAACAGGAAAGTTTGAGCAGTTCGCCCAGAATTAAGCGCATTTTGAATCGTCTTGACGACGTGATCTTGCCCAATCAGATCTTCAAAAGTCTGACTTCGATATTTTCGATAGAGAGCAAGCTGTGCCACGTAAATAATTCAATGCCGGGAGGTCCGCGTCACCCAGAGTTTCACCTTATCGTTGCTGCCTTCCGGCCCTGGCGAGATTCGATGAACTACCGCTGCGCAGTTCCCGGCAATGAATTTTAGCATTTATGAACCTTGTTGCTACTTGATTTTTTCGCCGTTAGGTCCTACCATTCTTGGCTTATCACCAATTACATCTGGGTTATTGTAGTCCTCAGAAGTTTCTCGGTACCCTTTTGACTTGAGTGAAACAGAACGACCTCTCCATTCTCCGCGCAAAAGGATTTGATCTCTTGAAATCGGCACCGAATAAAACAAGCATTTAGTGTCCTTGCGAATGTCTTTGTTCATGTTCTCAAGATTCGTATCCGTCATGCCATCACCATTCCATCCAAATTTGTCCTGAATGTGTTCGGGAGCAGATCGCGGATTGTAATAGAATTCCATGACGTACTTACCAGTCTTATTTGCGAAAGGATACATAGTCGGATCCCGACTCATATCTATGGTTCGATCAAAGCGCTGATTTCGCACAAAGGCTTGCTCCATCATGTATGTTTTGTCCCTTGGCGGATCAAGATTAATGTCCGATTCAGCATCCCAGTTTGCGCCACCAGAAATAGCGTTTGGATAGTCTGCATCTCGAAGGATACATCGAATTCTTGAACCTACCGTGAGGACTTTCCAATTGCCCTGAATTCTGAGAACCCGTTCGGCGGTTACGGTTACTTTAACTCCAAATCCCACATCAAATGGCGGAAAAACATCGTATGGTTCAAGACTCCGACCTTCTTTTCCGGCAAAGTAGCCGCGTTGAGACATTCGAACCAACAGGGTGTCCAGATTGTTTTCAATCGTGTCTCTATTCTGATGTAGTTGAAAAACCCTGTGCTCAGTATCCTTTAGATATTCTGCTTCCGCGATATCGTAGATACTGTACCAATGGTTCAAAGCTTTGTCGATTTCGCCATTTCTTTCGTACAAGCGACTAAGGAGATTTCGTCGAGCCGGCTGTAATTTGATATCGCCGGTTGTATCGGCTTTTTCCATCCACTCGACCGCTTTTTCGTAATTGTCATCGATCTTGTGGTACCAGAGCCACGCGGTTTCGAAATAGAGTTCGTACGTGTTTGGATTTTGAGAAGAACCTTCTTTTCCTAATGCAAGAGCGGAAGGCAAATATCTACGGTCAGATCGCTGTTCTTCGTCGGTGAAGTTATATCCGATGTGCCACATTCCGGTTGCATAAACGTCGATCTGATGTGGATCGAGAAATGTAACCAGACGAATAATTGGCAGAATAGCATCGTAGTTACCGGTCTCAAAGAACGAATCTGCCCGAACCCAAAGGATTCCAGCTATAAGTTCTCGAAAGCCCGCTAGCGCAAAGAGCATTTGGTCTGCCGAAAGGCTGCCAGAAATAATATCTTTGCCAGGCTGCACCGGGCTATAATTCTTGCTCCAGCCCGGAAAGACCATGGTCGAGCCCCACAGAGCTTGAAACCCAGTTAGCACGAGTGCCAGCGAAAGCAATCTTTTTCTAAGTCCTGATTTACTTGGGTGCGCCACTGTTTAGACCTCTTTTCGATCGAAGATTAACATTCCAATGATAAGCATGATCGTGATGTAAACCACACCATATACAACCGCGTTTACAGCGTACTGCAGCGGTTGCACAATCACAGAATCAGGATTGATTAGCTTGTTTTGGACATTGTAACTCGCAAAATTCGGCAGAATTGTACTTACAAACCATGCTAGTCCTTTGGCATAAGGAAGCGCGTTCGGGTTCTTTGTAAAGGAATCGAAAAACGCGTACCCTAAAGTTCCAATCAAGTAAATTCCTCCGGTTAAGAAGAAGTTCACCAGCGGAGCAATAAATGTGGAAAGGCACATTGCAACCGAAGCCAACAGGCTCATTTGGATGAAGAACATTCCAATTCCCTGAAGGAGCTCAACACCCTTTGCCCAGTCGCGTTGTATGAGCCCAAATTCAGCGAGAGTGACACAAGCCATTAATCCCATCATCAGACCCAAAGCGGCAACCGCTCCAAGATACTTTCCGATGAGGAACTGATATCTCTGAACTGGCTTCGACAAAATCGTATAAATCGTTCTGCGTTCCACTTCATTTGGAAGCATGTACACGGTCAATGTAATGGCAATGACCGCGCTGCTGAGCTGGACGATTCCTAGTACGAATCCAGTCAAAACTGTCTTTTCGGACCGAGCTGAAAGCACACCAAGAAGTGGGGCAACAAACAGAAGGATTGACGCAATAAATAGGATAATCAGCAATACACGTCGTCGAATCGCTTCGCCAACGGTTGCTTTTGCAATAGCGAGAATTGGTCTCATAATTAGACGCCCCCTTTATTGGCCGAAACTGCTTCTACGAACAGATCTTCTAGCCGCTTCTTACGAGGTACGACTCCAGAAATCGAACCTTTATTGGCCCGAATGGCATCGATAACTCCGTTAATGTCTGACTCTTCAGGAACATCGAAAAGAACTTGTCCTCCTCCGACATCCCGTACATTTCCATCCAATATCTTCATATCTTCGAAAAGACCCTTATTTACACCTGCGACAGTGAGCTCGACTCGGCCACCTTTCAGCAATTCAGTAAGTTTGCCTTGTCGAACAATAACGCCATGATTGATGATTGCGACTCGGTCGCAGATCAATTCGACTTCGCTGAGCTCGTGAGACGAGATAAAGACCGTTCGGCCCTCTTCTCGGAAGCTCAGGATCAGGTCGCGAATTTCGCGGTGAGCGATTGGGTCAAGACCACCGGTCGGCTCATCTAGAAAAAGCAGTTTTGGATCGTTAATCAAAGCTTGAGCAAGCCCAATTCTTTGTTGCATACCTTTCGAGAACTGGGAAATCGTTTTGGTCTTGTCGCGATGGAGGTTAACCTTTTCGAGGAGCATATCCATGCGGGCAGTGTCCGTGATTCCAAACAAAGACCCGTAAAATTTAAGGATCTCCATTCCAGTCATGTACTCGTAGTAATAAGGCCGTTCAGGAACGTAGCTGATGATTTTGTGAACATCAAAATCGCCAAGCTCTTTTCCTAAAACGTATGCTTCACCCGCTGATGGCTCAATGATGCTCAAAAGCATCTTGATTGTCGTCGTTTTACCCGCACCATTTGGTCCGAGGAATCCGAAAATTTCGCCTTCTTCAACGTGCAAATCTAGTTGACTTACGACGTCAACCATTCCATGCGCTTTACTTTTGTAGCTTTTCGTTAGTTTCTTAGTTTCTATGGCGGCGGCCAAGGGTCGCACACCTCCTTTTTGATATGATTTCGGCGTAATGATACCTAGTCCAAGCCCTTACGCAGTGCCTAGCACGGGTAGAGACAACATAATTAATGCCAAAGTTCCTGATTTTTGAGGTTTCAGCAATTGAACGGGCAGGGATGCTCATCCGCACATTGATTCTCGACGCGCGAATCACCTATTCGTCTGAAAATATACTGGGAAATCGGATTTGAACTCAAATAATTGATTCAGTTGACACTATATGCACTCAATGCAAATCCGTTTCGTCGGTTTTTTTGATCATAAACGCAAAATGTCTTACAAAAGTACTTGACTTTTGCAGCGCTACCTCGTAAGATTACGAGTACCGGTGTGGGAACCCCCGGGGGAGAAATTTACACGTGGGGTCGAAACAACTGGTGCAAGCCTTGGCGAGGGAAGCTTAAGCTCTCCTTTCAGCTCCCTCGCATTTTTTTAGGCTCCCTTTGCCGCTTGAATGAAATCGCGCATCATCAATGCGTCCTTCAAACCGCTTTTTTCTTCGATTCCGCTGGACACATCAACCATAAATGGGCGGACCCGCTGAACTGCATCACCCACATTGAGGGGATTAAGACCGCCTGCCAAGATTACGGGTCGAACTGCGCATTGAACGAATTCGGCAGCAAAGCCCCAATCAATAGCTTCACCCGTACCACCATATGTGCCGTCCTTGTATTTGTCGAGCAAAATGGCCGAAGAATTGATGGTTAGCCCAGAAAAGTCAGTCGGCTTTTGTCCGGGTCTTACTCTTAGTACGTGAATTCGCTTCGTGGACGGCTCGGGATATTCTTCCCACTCGACACCCTGTACCAGGTCAAAAATGCCAGCAAACGCTGGTCGATCAACTTTGCCAAAGACTGCAACTTTTATTGGAAGGGGTGGCAACGCTTTTAGCCACTCCAGGTCAAATTCGCCGATACAGCGAGGTGACGAAGGCTCATGAACAAAGCCAATCGCGTCGGCTCCGAATTCGATTGCTAACTCGGCGTCTTTGAAATTTGTTAACCCGCAGATTTTTACTCGCGTCATGCCCCCATCACCTCATTCATCTTCTTAGCAATATCAACTGATTCGCAAAATGCGGTGCCAATCAGTACAGCTTTTGCGCCATAAGATCTAACTAACTGTACATCTGTTCGAGTGTGGATCGCACTCTCGCTGACTGCGTAGACCGTATCCGGGATCATTTTAATCAGTCTCTCAGTCGTCGCGATATCGGTTTCAAAGGTCGCCAAATTTCGATTGTTGATTCCTATCATGTCGGGCAGAAGGGTGAGAGCGGTTTCGGTCTCCTGCTCATTGTGAACCTCCACGAGCACGTCCAAGCCCCTTCGTTTAGCCTCGAAATATAGGACACGCAAGTTTTCCGGTTCTATGCCAGCCACGATGAGGAGGACGCAATCGGCGCCCCAGACTATTGCCTCGTCTAACTGGTAGGTGTCAAATATGAAATCTTTTCGAAGCAATGGAAGGTTGACCGCGGCTCGAACCTGTTGAAGATATTCGGGAGCACCTTGGAAATATTTGACATCAGTAAGAACCGACAAGCATGCGGCTCCATTCCATTCGTATATCTTTGCTATCTCCACCGGATCAAACTCACCTGATACTATTTTTCCTTGTGAAGGGCTAGCCCGCTTCACTTCGGCAATTAGGGCCGGGCTGATACGGCTTGCTTGCAAGGCCATTAAGAAACCGCGTCTTGGTGGGCATTCGGTTGCTTTTGCCCTTAATTCATCGGGACTGATCAGCGACTTTGCGAATTGAACTTCTTCTCGCTTTGTTTCAAAGATCTTTTCGAGAATCGTCAAGCGTCTTTCCTTAGCTGTTCCAATTTCTCCGAAGCGATTCCCGATCGAACGGTCTCGCGCGCAATTTCATAACCGGTGACCCATGAATCAGCTAAGCCAGCCAATCGAACAGCAACGGCTGCACTTGGCAAAACCGCCAGGCATTTAGGCGAATGAATTTCGGTTACAGCTTCAATCAACATTTCACCGTTTTCCAGCGTTGTTTCACCAGCAAGAAGGGCGGAAAAATCGGCTGGCTTAGCTCCAAAGGTGGCTGGAGTCCATTCCTCTTTTCTCATTTCACCATTCTCAATAATTCGTACTTGCGTTGTGCTAATTGGAGATATTTCGTCGAGACCAGGTTCGCCATGAACAACAATTGCGAATTCGGCCTCGAGCCTTACCAATGCTTCACCCATTAGGTTAAGCAATGCTGGATCCCAAACTCCAACAATTTGTCGCCTAGCTCCAGCTGGGTTCAATAGCGGCCCAAGCATATTAAAGACAGTTCGAAACGGAAGCTCCTTTCTAATCGGCCCAATCCTCGCGGCAGTGGGATGAAACTTTGGTGCAAAAAGGAATGCGAAACCTAGGTTTTCGAGTCTCCTTTTGGCTGAATCAGGCTCTTCACAAATTGGCACTCCGATCGCTTCAAGTACATCGGCACTGCCACATCGTCCAGTAACCGCCCTATTTCCGTGCTTCGCGACTACGGCTCCTGCAGCAGCGGCAATAATTGCTGCGGCAGTCGAGATATTAAATGACGAGACTCCACCGCCAGTCCCGCACGTGTCAATGTGATTCTTCACATGGCACTGCACTTTCACTGAGTCATCACGAAGCCGTTGAGCAAATCCGGCCAGTTCATCAACTTGAACTCCTTTGACGGCCAATGCAGTCAAAAATGCTCCTACCTGAGCGGGTGTACCATTGTTGACTATCGCCCCAATCAAGAGGTTTGCCTCATTCATGCTGAGATTCTCCTTTTGGACAATTTTATTAAGGAGTGCGGGTTGATCCATCGTTCAACTTTATTATCCACTAACAAGGCTGAATTGGGTATCTTTTCGTCTAATGGGACCATATCTTGGCATTCTTGCGGCGATGGGATTAGCAGCAACTCTCTGCGTCGTCTTCGCAACCATTAGTTGGGTTCTTGGCCCGCGAAGAAACACTCCATACAAGGGGTCTCCGTACGAGTGCGGAGTTGCTCCAGTTGGCGATGCAAGAGAAAGGTTTCCGATCAAATTCTTCGTCGTTGCAATCATTTTTATTTTGTTTGACATAGAAGTTGTGTTCTTGTGGGCATGGATGACAGTTTATAAAAATGCCGGCTTAGAATTTCTGAAGGTCAGCTATTTCGAATTCCTTACCTACATGCTGACATGGATTCTAGCCTATGCCTACGTTATCAAGGTGGGAGCACTCAACTGGGAAGGAGAATCCGAGAAAATTGATTCCGAAGCACCACTTTTGGAGGTTGCTTAGGTGTCAACAAATCCGAATGTTGAGACGACTCCGTTCGAGGTTTCGGTTTTAGGGTCAGCTGTCATCAAATTCGAATCAAAGCTCGACGATCTTTACGTTTGCATCGCAAAGGAAGACTTGCTACGGTGCTTGGAGACACTAAAGACCAACGAAATTCTTCAATATGTGCTGTTTAGTGAATGTGTAGCGGTTGATTACTCAACATGGGGACACGAACGAGACTTTACCGAGCGATTTGAGGTCGTTTACAACTTGGTCTCAATTAAGCTGAACCGCCGAATTTTTGTCAAGACGGGAGTGAATGACGGTGAAGTCATTCCGACAGCAAAACACGTCTTTATGGGTGCCGAATATCCTGAAAAGGAAATTGGCGACATGTTTGGGATAGTTTTCAAGGGCAATGAATTGGTCGAGGGCTCTCGGTTTATGTTGCCAGACGATTGGGTGGGACATCCGCTCCGCAAGGAATATCCACTTGGAGGCGAAGAAGTCTTATTTGACAAAGGTGATCGTGGACCCGCAGTTGAAAATCAGAGTTCTCCTCACGCCGGGGAAAGCTTTGACGGCAAAACTGGAAGTCAAGATATTAGTGGTCGCTAGTCGGCCGACAAGGCAGTAGGCCGAAATCCTTAGTGAACTTTCGGATTCACGGCGCGTTAAAAACCTGTAAGAAATGATTGAGTTCCAGGTGAATCGAGGCTAATTGAGCTATTTTTGAAAAAAAGTCAGAAATTTTGCGCATTTCGGCATCTTTTTTGCTAAGATGTTAGGAACGGTTTCGTCAGATTGCAAGTCTAGGTTAATGTCTAGGCTTGCAATTCAAGCAGGGACTGTCGAAACGGCCTCCGGGTTGTTTCAGAAGCATTTATAGGAACAAATCATGAAAAAAGCGTTTACGCTCATTGAGCTTTTGGTCGTTATTGCGATCATCGCAATTCTCGCAGCAATCCTTTTCCCAGTTTTTGCACAAGCAAAAGAAGCGGCAAAGAAAACTTCCACTCTAAGCAACTTCAAGCAATACGGAACAAGTGCGGCTATTTATTCAGCTGACTCTGACGATCTTTTGCCACTTGCTTGGTCATATGACAATGCAGGAACAATCTGGCGATGGAACTTCCTTACTTCCGTTCCAAACGGTTGGAGAAACAACGGTACGCACAACGTTGATCCTCGAAAGACTCAAGACGGTCTTTTCTGGGCAAACGCCATGAACCCATATGTAAAGAACAATCAAATTCTTGCTATGAACGGCATCAACTTGACTTCAGTTGTTGCTGACACAGTAGTTGCTGGCTTCTCCAAGACTCCAGTTGGAATTTCTATGAACGGTATGCTTCACCACTGGTCCGGTACAGCAATTGAGCAACCATCACGAATTCCTCTATTCTGGGCAGGCGGCGGTAAGCAAAACCGAGACGGTTTTGGTTTGACTAACCCGACAATCATTTGTACTGCACTCATCGGCGAAGGCTGCGGATTCAACCCTGCTGCTACGTCCGGTACCGGTGCATGGTTCGGTATGGAATCAATCTATGTCTACGGCAAGGGAATGCACTTCTCAGCTGTTGATACAAGTGCAAAGTTCCGAAACCTAACTACATCGCTTATTCCAACACTCACAACCGACTACTACAACAACCCATTTGCGTATGTTGATACAAACAACAGACCTCAAGGAATGTGGTTCTGCGGTAGCTTCCCTTGTGTCTTCCGACCTGACCAAACTCTCTAAGATTCTTAGTTAGTTCTAAGAAGGGAGAATCTTTGAAAGATTCTCCCTTCTTTTTTTGTATTTGGTTTGAAGATATTGTAAAATAGCGATGCCCATTTTTAGAATGCGCAACGGAAATCATATGAAAAAATACGGAATATTGTTTCTCATCGTAATGTTTGCAAATGCTGTGCTCGCTGGTTGCGCATCTAAAGATGATTCAGCTGCCGAGCCGCTTAAGCCACCCGCAAACGATTCATCGGTCAAAAAGACAGTTGGAACTGAGCCACTAAAGCCTACCGCAGACTAGGAAAAATATGAAATCACAGAATGCGCTGCTTGCTGTAATAGTTTTGACAGGGATTGGTTGTTCCACAGGTACGGTCACTTCAAGTAGCGCATCTGTTCGCCCCACATCTAAGCCGGGTTATATTCGTTTCCTCAATCTAACCAGTCAGCCAGCTGACGTTGAATTTGATGGGATGAAAATGATCAGTGGACTTCAGCCTGACGAATTGTCCCCAGGGGTGATTACAAGTCCAAAATCGCAAAAAGTTACCGGCACAGCTGAAAAGTCTATCGAACCCATCACTTTTAAGCCATCGGCCGGATTGTTTGAGACCATCATTATCTCTAAGTCCAATGGTAAGAACGTTTTCGAGACGGTAACCGGGGAAACGATGATTGCACCTGCTACAGGAATTTCAATCGAGCTAATCAACCTAACCGATCAACCCGTTGATTTCTCGAGCGCAAGCCAAAAATCAAAGGTTAAACCAAAATCTTCAATTTCATATCCTGAATTGGAAGGTTCTCATTCAGTCGAAGTAGCTGGGGCAGGCAAAGTTGATTTTGATACGAAGCCAAAAGAAATTTGGGGAGTTTGCGTTTTTAAGCTTGACGGAAAACTAAAGTCTCAAAGCGTACGACTAAAAGGTCCTCTGAAACCTTCCGTTTCTGGCGCGAGTCCAATGGGGTAGTTTTTTGAGAATTTTGGAGCAAGATCTCCAGATTTAGGTTCGCGAGTTACCCTGGCTGGTATCTTTAATTCTGTAATGGCTCGCGAAACTTACATGCCCTCCACTGAGACGATTTTCGAGCGTGTTGGCGAAAACACGATGATCGTCAACATGGGTCCACAGCACCCGTCGACTCATGGAGTTTTGCGCGTTATCACTGAGCTAGATGGCGAGACCATTGTGCAATGCAAGTGCGTCATTGGCTACCTCCATACCGGCATGGAGAAGGAAGCCGAGTATCAGCAGTATCACAAATGCGTAGTCATGACTGACCGCATGGATTACCTCAATGCCAACGGCAACAACCTTGCCCACGCCTTGGCAGTTGAAAAGCTCCTCCAATGTGAAATTCCCAGACGAGCACAATATCTGAGGGTCATCCTAGCAGAACTTAGCCGAGTTGCCTCTCACCTTGTTTGGCTGGGCACTCATGCGCTTGATCTTGGAGCAATGACTCCGTTTTTCTACTCCTTTCAGCAACGGGAGCTGATTCTCGATCTTTTTGAGATGTTTAGCGGAGTACGAATGATGCCTTCGTGGATTGTTCCCGGGGGTCTTCGAGGCGACATGCCGGAAGGCTTTGATCCTCGACTTCGGGCGTTTTTAAAAGGCTTCGGTAGTGAGCTTGAAGTTCTAGAGGGACTTCTCTCCGAGAATCCGATTTTCAAGGAGCGAACGTTTGACGTTGGTATCCTTTCCGCCGAGCAAGCACTCAATCTTGGTTGTTCGGGTCCAATCTTACGCGCCAGTGGAATTGCATTTGACCTTCGAAAGGATATGCCCTACAGCTCTTATGAAGACTTTGATTTCGGTGTTCCGGTTGGCAAAACTGGCGATGTGTACGATCGTTATCTGGTTCGGGTCATCGAGATGAAGGAAAGTATTCGCATTATTCAGCAAGCGATCGACGGATTGCCCGAAGGTGACTTTAGAACCCAAGATCGAAAAATTTCCCCTCCACCTCGCGAAGAGCTCGATACCTCAATGGAATCACTCATTCATCACTTCAAACTTTACACAGAAGGCTACAGACCGCCAGTTGGCGAAGCGTACGCCGCGGTTGAAGGATCGAAAGGGGAATTGGGCTTCTATATCGTCTCAGATGGCACCAATCGTCCTTATCGATGGCACGAGCGACCATCCAGCTTCATGAATCTTAAGTCGCTGGAAGTCCTGGCAGTAGGACGAATGCTTGCAGACCTAGTTGCAATCATCGGATCAATCGACATCGTCCTAGGGGAAATCGACCGTTAAGCTGAGAGACTAGTAATAGTCCTTACTGGTCTTTACGGCTTCATCAATCCAGTCGGCGGCAAATTGCTTCATCTTCGCCTCGGTTGAGGGACCCAACGGAATGATGCGAATGAACGCACCCTCGTCGTCCTTTCCAAAGTGGAAGACCTTGAACTTAAACATATCCCACTTCACTTTTCCAAACTCAGAATAGTAGCCTTGGGTGGTCTTCAAAAAGTACATTGCAGTTTTCTTTTCGGTACCCAGTTCCATGTCGAACAAAGTTATCGGTACGTCACCGCGTGACTTGGTTGATATCGTCACAATTCGCTGATCACTCAGTTTCCAACCTTGAGCAGTCAAACAAGTTTGCGGGTCATGAAAACTCTCTTTCTTTCGGCTTGCAATTGCAACGACTTCATATTTAGCTGGACCGTCGGCAAAGACTCTAGCAACAATTCCCCAGGGCTGAAGAACGTCATAGTTCGTCTTGTCCATTTTGTACGTGCAATATTGCCCAGGAGCAAGTTCAGCCGTGAAGTGCTTTACCTTGAGCGGGAGCATTCCCGCAATCTCAGCCTCAGTTCGCTCTACTTGAGCTTGCCGGGGTGCAAAGTTTAGTGTCGCACCCGTTGTCAAAACGATTGCGCACAGAATTCCGACACGCTTACTTAATCTTTCCATCCAAATAACCTCGCAAATTTAAAGAGAATATAGAAGCATATGAGCAGGGTCAAATAGCCACTATAGTCATGAAATGCCATCGCGGCTTCGCCACCTCTCAGTTCACCAACTACCCCGATCAAAGCAATCCGAAGACCGTTGATGAAAAGGCAAAGTGGGACCACTAGGACAAACATCAAGAAGTTGAAGCTAAATTCCCTCCTTGCAATCAAAACAAAGTGGGCGGTAAAACAAGCAACCGCGACCATGAGTTTAAGGCCGCTACAAGGAACTGCGACGGTCAAAGCATAGCTGTTCAGTTGAAGGTCGGTTCCATTCAACCTTAGGGGGTTGAACCCGAACAGCGACAATAGCTTTTCTGCAACGGTTGTTGAAAGGAGTTGCAAGCTGTTCGTATTTCCGTCAATGAACGAGCCCCAAACTGGTAACGCAAAGAGCAAGAAAACGATTGGCATTGTGATGAACCATGCCCGCTTAAAGCCAAAGATTAGCCAGAGACCAGTTAGAATCGTACTGACCAGTAGGATGCATTGAATGACCCAGAATTCGCCGATAAAGGCGATGAACTGGAAAAAGACGATTGGGATAAAGGCAATGAGGGCCGCATATCCAGGCTTGATCGGAATTTCGCTCCATTCCTTATAACGGATTTTGATCTGCCAAGCAATCAGAAATGGGACGATAAAGCCATGAGAATAATAGTCATCATTCATCCACTTCTGACCGGTCGTCCTTAAAAGGTTTGAGAACATCAGAACAAAGCCAGCGATCGAGCCGATGACGAACCAGAAACCTGGATTGCGCAAAAGTTGCTTCCAATCTACGGTCGAAAGGTAGGTCAGCCCCTTGCCTAACAACACTTTTGCGTCATCAAGTATTGAATTTCCTTCGTTCTCTTTGCTTGGTATCGTTTGCTCCAATCAGTTCTCCACATCTTCTAACGAAAAATATCGCGCAAGAATTCCAACTATATTGTCGGCAATCTCACCTGATAATATCTCTTCCTTGGCAAGGAAATCGAAAAAAAGTCTATGATTTAAGCGGATGCCTGAACTTGAGAAAGCTGTAATTATGGTTTGCGGGGGTGCCGGATTCATCGGTTCGCATTTTGTGCGCCTCCTCGTTTCCAAATATGCATCTACTCGAGTTGTTATCTTTGACGCCCTGACCTATGCTGGAAATCTTTCGACGATTCAAGATCTCCTTGGCGAAAAAGTTACTTTTGTCCAGGGCAAGATTCAAGATGCCGCCGCCGTAAACGGCGCAATTGAAGCCAACGGCGTCACCCACATTGTCAACTTTGCTGCCGAAAGCCATAATGACCGCTCGATCCTTGATCCTGGTTCATTCATTCATACCGATGTCTATGGGGTCTTTGTCCTGTGCGAAGCGACCAACAAATATAAGATTGCCATGTACGTACAGGTCAGTACCGACGAGGTTTATGGCTCAATAGACCAAGGTCGGTTCAATGAAGACTCGCCAATCATGCCGAATACGCCGTATTCAGCAAGCAAAGCAGGGGGTGATCTTCAAGCTCGAGCCCACCATATCACTTTTGGAACTCCCGTTTGTGTGACGAGAGGTGGCAACAACTACGGTCCTTATCAATATCCCGAAAAGCTCATTTCGTTTTTTGCTGTCCGGCTCCTCCTTGGTAAGAAAGTTCCTCTTTACGGAGATGGTACTCAAGTTCGGGAATGGATCCATGTCGCCGATCACTGCCGTGGAATTGAGCGAATCCTGCTGGATGGCAAGCCGGGAACCGTTTATAACATTGGCGACGAAAATGAACGCCAAAACAAGGAAATTGTCCGTATCCTCTTAGAAGAAACTGGGCGTAGCGAGGAGCTTGTAAAACGAATTGAGGATCCTCGAAAAGGCGCACATGACAAGCGATATTCGATGACATCCGACCGAACGAGAGCCCTTGGTTGGAGACCCCACGAAGACTTTGAAACCCAAGTCAGGAACACGGTCAGGTGGTACCGAGACAACGAGTGGTGGTGGCAACCCATCATTGCTTTGCCCGACTATCAGGACTTTGTAAAAGCGTTTTATGGACGATACTTAGGGGACGATTTATGAAAGCACTGATTCTTGCCGGTGGAAAAGGGACTCGGCTCCGACCAATAACCTATAGCCTTGCCAAGCAATTGGTACCGGTCGCGAACAAGCCGGTTATCGAATACGGAATCGATGCAATAATTGCGGCCGGAATCAAAGAAATTGGCATCATTGTTATCGAGCCCAATAGCCCAATTGAAGAATCATGCGGGGATGGATCACGATGGGGAGCTAAGTTCACCTACATTGTTCAGCCTGATCCTCTCGGTCTCGCGCATGCGGTAGTCACCGCCAAGCCATTTCTTGGCGACGATGATTTCATCATGTATTTGGGTGACAACCTGATCAAGTCATCGTTGGGTGATTTGATCGCAGAATTTCATGAACATCGACCTTCCGCAACGGTCCTCTTGACACCCGTACCGGATCCGACCCAATTTGGCGTCGCCGAAATGGAAAATGATAAGGTTGTCAGGCTCGAAGAAAAACCTAAGCAACCGAGATCTAATCTAGCCTTGGTCGGCGTTTACCTTTTCGACCCGATTATCCACGATGTCATCGCTCAACTAAAGCCGAGCCCGCGTGGGGAGTACGAGATCACCGAAGCCATTCAGGGACTCATTGACCGCAATATGACGGTTCGGTCTCACATTGTCACTGGTTGGTGGAAAGATACCGGAACAGTGGAAGCCATGCTCGAAGCCAACCGGCTCATTCTTGAGGACATCGAGCCAGCTCAACTTGGTGAAGTCGTCAATTCTCAAATTGATGGTCGAGTGAGGATCGGCAAGGGTGCAATTATCACAAATTCATCGGTCCGTGGACCTGCGATCATTGGCGAAGGTTGCGTGATAACGAATAGTTATATCGGGCCTTTCTCGGCAATTGATAGAAATACGAAAGTCCATGACTCCGAGATTGAGCACAGTATTGTCCTGCAAGACTGCGAAATTGTTGGTGCCACCCGTATGGACGGTTGCCTTATTGGACGCGGAGCCAAGGTCAAGCAGGGTGTTCAAAAGCCAGCTTGTTTGCGGTTGGTGCTCGGCGATTCAAGCGAAGTAACCCTGCCGTAAAGTATTCTAGTACCCAATGAGTTTGCAAGTCACACGATGGACCGTGGACTATGGCAATGGGACCATCAAGGAAGTACGTGTTCCCCATGCCTGGCGTCAAGATATCGATGTTCGTTGGGAAGGTCCAGCGATTTATAAGACCTTAATTGACGCTCCCGTACGCCCGACCAAGCTCCGTTTTAACGGCGTTAGTTACGCCTGCAAAGTCTTTATCAACGGAGTGCAAGTTCTGCGTCATGAGGGCATTTGGGACGCCTTTGAGATACCATTGACACCATATCGAGGCAAGCGAATTGAAATCGAAGTTCAAGTCATTAAGAATGGCGGCGTCAGTTACCCGGTAAAGAAGACGCTAAGCGGCTTTATCCCGTACGTCTATCAAACGTTTGGCGGAATCTTTCGTCCGGTTGAGATTGTCGACGAAGCCGAGTCGCTCATCCAGCAACCCCAAGAGCGCCCAACGTTTGACTCGTACATGCGGGGCATCCTTCACTGGGGCTGGTATCCCGAGTTTGGGCATTGCCATCCGGACGAAGCAACGATTACCAAAGAGCTTGATTACGTTCAGTCTCTAGGCTTCAATACCGTAAAGTTTTGTCTCTGGATGCCTCCACATGGGTATATCGAGGAAATGGCTCGCAGAGGCATGTTTGCGTGGCTAGAATTGCCCCTGTGGCAGCCAGACCAATCTCTTTTCGATTCTTCCGAAGTGGATGCTGAACTCGACACCATAATCCGTCAGTATGCGCACCACGAGAACGTAGTAGCTTGGACCCTGGGATGTGAATTAGGCAATGCCCCCGCCGATTACCGAGAGAAGTGGGTAAAGAAGCTTCAAGCCCTCACTCGATGCCCGCTCATCAAAGATAATTCTGGCGGTGCAGAAATGTACGGTGGAGATCCGCGGGAGTTTGGCACTTTCTATGACTTCCACCCTTACGCTGACACCCAGTTCTTTCCTCCGTTGGTTGATTCTCTTACAACTGGTCCCCGAGTTGAAGGCAAAGCATTTCTTGGTGAAACCCTCGACTGTGATGTTCACCGAGATATTGAGCAGATTGGCGAGACCATGCCATTCTGGGCTTCGGCTCTAAGCGAACTGAATGATAAAGGAGTTCGATGGCAGTACGACCTACCTATGTTCATCAGCGAAAGCCGATTTGTAAACGAAGCAAAGGTCGCTCGCCACAAAGATTTGATGGCATCCAGTATCGACAAGGCGCTGTTTGTTCGCAAGCACACCATTGAACAACTGAGATCTAAGTCTGACTTCGACGGCTATGTGCTGACTGGGATGCGGGACACTCCTATTTCGAGTAGTGGAGTTCAGACCGACTGGGCTCGAGAACGATACAATGCGGACCAGTTCGCGGCATGGAATTCTGAGCAAATCTTGTACCTCATTCCATCAAGAAATCCACGTTGGACTCGCGGTGGAAATCGAGCGGGATATTCGGATTTTTATAATTACATTGCCGACAAACCTATCCTTATTCGCATCGGATATGCCGGAACGGAAACAAGCGGGAGTGCGATATGGACACTCAAGACGTTAAACGGAAAGCCAATCCAAGAAGGCATTGCAGAGCCAACTTCTACGAGTGGCAAACCAACTCAAATCGCCAACGTTTTTATTGAGTCCCTAGCTCCGGGTTCCTATGTGTTTCATTGTGAATTTGGCGGGGCGCAGAACTCATGGGAAATCCACTCGCACCTTCCGCTAACCTTTGAAGATTGCCATCTGATGTTCAATGACGATCGATTTGAAGGCGTAACATTTGGCAACGAAGGCTTACCAATAATTGTTGGTTGGAGAGAATTTCTTCGCGAGCGAATGGGACAGCCAATGATTGTGCTGGTGGAAGGACTTGGTGGAAAGCCCGCTCCATACTGGCGCGAATGCATTACTCAGGGGTTTGGACTATCATGGGAAGAGCGGTTGGCGGTCAGTCCTGACCAAGTGTTGGATTCCGAGTGGATTGAACGACTTGACGATTCCGAAATCCTTGAGACGAGAATCGACACTCGAACCTACGAAGAGTCAGCCTACATTGCTCGCATTGGGGAAACCATTATCACGACCTATCGACCTCAGGGCGGTTTGGGAACCCAGCCGAACGGGCTTCTGATTAATCCGGCAGGGCAATCCCTCTTACGTCGCCTGGTTGATCTCGTGCACTTTTAGGTTGAAGCAACTGTGGCAAGTATCCATGCTCTCGTTCAGATTTTTGACGAGATACGAGCGCTTTTGGCTCGTCATGATAATAACTTTGCGTATTCCGGGTGGGAAGACTTGGCCCAGGCTTTGACAGAGGTTGACCTATTTAGAAGCAGTCTTAAAGCCAAAGGTTTTATTGTTTCACCTCAAATGGCTCTGCTCTTTTTGCCTACTGGTCCGTTGCAAGAAGTGAGCATCAATAGCGGTTGGGGTGACGAGTTTCTTGAATTAGCCAACCGGTTTGATCAAGCCGTTCAGGCTGAAGAGTGTACGTGCTTTCAAAGTACCGAGCAAAAAGGGGTTCCCTTCGAACTTATTGGGTTGGCCGAAGAATTTGCCGAAATAACGGTGGGTCATTGTCCAATTTGCGGTCAAACCTGGCTTCGCTACTTGTATGAGAATGAAGGATTCACTGGCTCTGGTCGATGGTTTTTGGGAGCAATATCGGCTGAGCAAGCGAAGGACCTTGTGATTGCTGAAACAAAATCGATACTGGAACGCCTCGAATGGTACTGGTACGGTGGAAGTTACTTTGGCGGGAACATCAGTGTTCGTTCTGGTCCGATTCTTCACTGAGGAACTAACCATACTCGCCAAGTGTTAAAACAAGGGTGAAGGCAAAGCCTCCGACCAAGGCTCATATTGTATTTTCCATTGCCTTTTGGGTTTGGCTCGCTTTAGCTTTGCTCGCTCCTTTTCTACCCACTAACAGCCTCAGTCACCATGTCTTGACGTATGCACCACCGGCTATCCTGTGCTTTCCGACTGCCCTTGCAATTGTCATAATTTTGATTCGGTTCCTTCTGCGAAAGGCCAACAAGCTGGACCGCTTAAGTTTTGTGGCCAGCCTCATTTCTTCTTTTATCATCTCCGGATTCCAGATACCGCTTTCAACCACTGCACCCACTGGTCAATTGATTCGAGTATTGACGACCAACGTCGAGTTTCACAATCGAGACGTGCCAGGACTCCGAGAATTTGTTCGGGATCGAAAAGTGGATATCATCATGATGCAGGAAGTGAAAGGCGGTGATCAGAGTCCGGCTATCATGATGCAAAAAAGCCTCCCTGGCTGGTCTTTAGCTACGGCAGGAGAAGTCGCGATCCTATCTCAATGGCCGTTATCGGACATTAAACAGACGCCCTTGGGGAGTCTGCCCGGAAGATTTATTTTGAGCGCATCGGTAAACGGTCCAAAACCATTCCGAGCAATGACAACACACTGGTCGGTACCCCAAGTCAGCAAAGGCTTCGATGGGCTGATAAATACCATTGAGAAGCAGAGCCAAGATTACGAAGATACCGCTAAAGCAGTTTTGCAAGAGTCCCAGCCCATCATATTAGGAGGAGACTTCAACAACCCGCCACGCCATGGACTAAGCAGAAAGCTGTCTGATCAGATGGTAGACGCTTTCTCTTCGCGCGGATTTGGGCTTGGCTGGACTTATCCAGCCAAGCGACCAATGGTTCGAATTGACCATTTGTTCTCGAACAAAACTATTATGCCAATCAGTGGCGAAGTTGGTCCAAGTTTCGGCTCAGACCATCGTTCGCTATTTGCTGAGTTCGCAATAGAATAAACTGCACTTTGTGGTTGCTCGCGTTCCGATCCTGACTTATCATAAGGTCGCGCTGGTTGACGCCAAAACTATCTACCCCGGAACATTCGTCCCTCCAAAAATGTTTGAATCACACGTCGGCTATTTAGCACGGCGGGGGTTTCAAAGTATCAAGCTCGACTCACTATTCTCACCCCAATCTCCCTCCAAACCAGTGGTTTTAACATTCGATGATGGTTTTCAGGATTTTGAGGACGCCGCATTTCCAATTTTGAAGAGGTTCGGTATGAATGGCACCGTCTTTCTTGTGTCGGACTTCATTGGCAAAACGAACGCTTGGGACGAGAACATCGGCGATGTGTCCAAGCCGCTCATGACAAGAGATTCAATTCTAAACTTATATCAACAAGGTGTCGAATTTGGATCCCATACAAAGACCCACATTCGACTAACAACTCACGATGCCATTGAACAAGATATTGAGATTGTCAAGAGCAAGGGTGAGCTCGAAGGCATGCTCGGTTTGTCGATCAACACATTCTGCTATCCCTACGGCAGCTACGACGAAAATAGCTTAAGATCAGTTAAGGTTGCGGGCTATAAATATGCTGTGACTTGTAACAAAGGGATCAATGATGGAACCGAGAATCCTTTTGAGCTCAAGCGCATCGCGATTCGAAACGACACGCCACTTCCTGTCTTTGTTTACAAACTGTGGCGAGCCTTTCGATTTGGGAAATAGCCCCTAAAATCGAACGGAAACGCCGGCCGTAAGATAGTTAATCCAAGCGAAGTTCTTGACCCGTGGTACATCTGCCCCTCCCTCTAGGATTCGGTAACCGATAAACACTTGGGTACGCGAATCGAGTTGCTTGGTAGCTCGCATGCTTAGGTCGAATGCTCTTCCAGGGCCACCGGCGAGACCATCGAGTTCAATTTCGTATCCGATATCTCGATTAATCATCCCGTATCCGTAAATGTTCATCAGGGGTACGAAGCCAACATTCTTTTCCTCCCCAACCGTTGAGCCTTGAGTCAACTTGATTTCTGCATCGCGAATCTTCAAAGTTCCGCCAAGCGACCAGTTCCCTCTCCATTGCTTTCGGTAGGTCAATCGGTAGCTATTGAATTGGTAGAGGCCATCAACTGAGCCGGTGCCAAATGTTTGACCGCCAAACTGAGTTGCGCCAGTCAATTGTCCAGCTCCCTTGATTCTGAGTGGGGCATAGAGCAACTTCCACTGCGATCCATTCTGGGTCGAATACATTAGCGTCGTCCGTCCCACCAACTTTCCGTCTCCCCCGAAGAGATCGCGCAAATTGACTACCGATCCACCAGGGTTAGGAACCTGAGCGTAGTTGTAACGGGTGCTGATGCTCCCTAGCTCGAATTCAATGGTCCATTTCTTGTCGTCGGAGGCAATTGCACTCGTAAGCATGGTGAATGACAATACAGAAGCTAAAGCGGTGCGGAGGGACATAAATTTGTATACGGCGTAAGTGCCGGGGTTGTCTCGTTTGCGACTCGTCGAGTACCAAATTCCAACAATCGAATAAACTAACATGCGTGGGTGAAGAGAAAAAGCTGAATATCGCCCACGTCACTAGCGCAACGAACCTGGTGTACGGTGCGGTTCACAGCATGATGACCTTGGCGCAGGCTCAACAAGATGCGGGGCACAACGTTCAGTTCGTGACATTCAAAGGCAAGCCTTTCAACGATGAGCTGCAAAATCTGGGCTGGAGGAACACGCCTTTCAGGGTTCGATTCAAGGTCGATCCAATTGCTGTTATTCAGATGGCTCGCTTCTTTAAGCGCGAGAAGATCGACGTTGTTCACACCCATCTCTCGACCTCTTCAGTCAACGGCTGCCTTGCCGCTCGACTGGCAAAGATTCCGTGCGTAGCGACTGTCCATGGGATGAGTGGAAAGCTTAGCTTTGTATTCGCCAATCACATGATCGGAGTGTCACAAGGTGTACGACAACATCTGATATCTCAAGGAGTACCGGAAACTAGAGTAACTGCGGTATATAACGGCGTTGCTCTTCCAATTGACTTATTGTCTAAGTCCGAAGCTCGCGCAAAATTCGGCATTCCCAATGATGCGACTGTCTTTGGAACTGTTGCTCGCTTAACACCCATGAAAGGGATCGAGTTTTCGTTGCGAGCGTTTGCTGAAATACTGAAGTCCTTGCCAAACGCAATCTATATTTTGGTTGGTGACGGAGAATCAAGCGATCAATACAAACACTTGGCAAAGGAACTCTACATCGAAGAGAATGTGATATTTCTGGGCTACCAGGTCCAGGTCTTTGATCCTTTGGCGGCAATGGATATTTTTCTTTTCCCGAGCCTCAAGGAAGCAATGGGAATCTCAGTCGTGGAAGCCCTTGCCGTCGGATTGCCGGTCGTCTCCACCAATGTTGGCGGACTGCCGGAAGTTGTTTCAGCAAGTGTTGGTTCGCTAGTACCACCGATGGATGCCGAAGCAATGGCACATGAGGCAATTGTAATGGCAAACGGCAACCTCGCCAAACTCTCGCTTGCGGCGAAGGATCGGGCAAGAGTGATGTTTAGTGTTCAAAGCATGCTCGACGGAACAAACCAAGTTTACAAGCAGTTGCTCAAGCTAAAATAACTCATTCAACAAGAACTTCTCGCTTGGTACAAAATGCATAAACGCGATCTGCCTTGGCGCAGAACGAAAGATCCTTACGCCATTTGGATTAGCGAGATCATGCTCCAGCAGACTCAGATTGCTACCGGCTTGCCTTATTACGAACGGTGGATGATACGTTTCCCCACGGTTGAATCGCTCGCAATTGCTGAAGAAGAACAAGCGATGTCCGTGTGGCAAGGTCTGGGATACTACCGAAGGTGCCGAATGCTTCATCGAGCCGCAAGAGTTGTTGCCGGGCAAGGGTTTCCGACCTCTCATTCCAAGTGGTTGGAAGTGCCAGGAGTCGGAAGGTACACCGCTGCAGCAATTGCGAGCATCTGCCTGAATGAGCCAACCGCCGTCGTTGATGGAAACGTCGAACGAGTATATGCCCGCATGTCTTGCGACGGTGCAACCGGCTCACGCTTGAAAACCAACACATGGGTCTGGGCGGACAAGCATCTCTACAAAGAACAACCTGGAGAATGGAACCAAGCGGTTATGGAACTCGGCGCGACTGTTTGTAAACCCAGCAAACCGGACTGCCCGGTTTGTCCGGTTAGCCAGAATTGTGTCGCATTTCAGACCAATCGAACCTCGGAGTTTCCGACGCCAAAACCAAAACCTACGATCATCAAGTACACCGAAGAAATCCTCATTTTGCTTGTTGAAGACGAAATTGGTGTTGTTGAAAATCATGAACTGAAATGGTGGAAAGGTTTAAGTTTATTGCCATTAGCCTCTACTTTTTCACACATTTCCTCGACCGGTTGGCTTGAGGATCTCGGCGAAATTCAATACACGGTGACCAACCATAAGATCACGGCAGTTATAAGCCTCGCCCGACTACATGTAAAGCCCGACGGACTCACATGGGTACATCGAAACAATCTCGACCAGGTGCCGTTGCCGGCCCCGCATCGAAAAGCGATTCAGCTACTTTACAAAACCTGAATTGTAATGGTGTTTGCGGCATCCACACTTTGGGAAGCGCCGTTTCGGTTTGGCCGACCTGACATCAGGTTAAGCTCAAGCGCAACTCGAAAATCAGTAGTGATGATTAGTCTGCCCGGACTTTGGGCATTAACTCGAGGAATGAGCATCGCCAAGTTAGATCTTTGACGTCCACCTTGCGACCGTTGAACATCAGCACCGGCTTGAGCCGGGGGTGCTGGCGTAGCGGACTTGAGATAGTTGATTGCGCTCTCTTGTAGACCACTAAAGGTCGCCAAATTGAGCCGGGTTGAGGTTCCCTTGTATGCAAACGTTTGCTCCAGCAACTGGTCATTCATTTGATTGATCGCCGAGCTTAGCAATGTTAACGCAGCGGATAAACCTTCTTTGGAGTTTGACTGCGCTGGCTGGGCGACGTCTTGATATTCTTGATAGTCTGAATAGGACCCACCGTTAAAGGTATTCACGATTCCGGCAGGAGTTTTGCCAGCGTCAACACCTTTTCGAGCCAGAGCAATGACTTTCGTCATTTCAGATCGAAAATTTGCAGCATCGAAAGCAATGGTATAGGTCTTGGCATCAATTACCAGTTTTCCGCTCAAGCCTCTTGCCAAAGCTTTGACAAAGTCAGACGGCGCCATATTTTTTGCATTCATTGCCAAGGGAAAGTCAGTCCCATTGTCGAAAGTGTAGTACGGAGAAACCATGATCCGACGAGTCAAATCCATATTCATCAGAGTGCTAACTTTGATTGCCTCTCCTGGCTTGGTTTCAAACGTGATCAAATTGTCTTTTACTGCGCTCGCAGGAATAGTCACTTCCTTAAATGGCTTAGCGGCTTCGGAGCCTGGCACGGCTACGAGACCTTTCAACACTCCGAGATGAGACGTAGGAATTCCCAATTGATAAATGACGGCTACTTCGGACAACCACGTTGCAAAGCCTTCTTTCTTGAGCGGTAATGTTAAGTCTTCGACAAGTTTAATATCGGATGCTACCGAGATATCTCGTGAGTTTGGGGTTACCGCAATAGCCGATCCTTTCGATAGGTCAGCCAGGATTTTTGATACATCGCTCAGGGATTTTGAACTTGAACCAGTATCCGACATTAAAAGGGCAATCGCAATTGGAATCATATTCTTTCAGACGTTAGCTAAAGTCATTCGTTTCTACTTGCCGTAGCTCTTAACCCAAGTATTGCGAAATTGTATTGGACCTGATCCAAGAGAAATTTTGCGCCGCATTGGGGCAATGCCTTCGATGGTTACGTTCTTTTGAACCACTACACCGTTTAGCCGAACCTCGACAAACTTTGAACCTTTGCCTTCAAAAATAACGTCAAGAACATTCCAGTTCTCTGTACCCGCAAAAGCATTTGTGATTGGAGCATTATCACCCACGCCGCCGCAGTCTGATGCAGTTAATTTGCCCCAACCTTTCCCCGCTGAGTCACTAAGGTAGACCTTTGCGTTGCCGTCGAAACTGATATTGGATCGGCCGCCCTTTTCAATTTTGAATTCGGTGTGGAATTGGCAGTTTTCGACTGAAATGTTCGGTTTGAAGTCTTGAGCTCCGCCCGGACGGCGGCTTCCTTGAGCAGCCCACATCAAACCGCCATACAGGTGACTCACGTATATTGGCTCAGAATAGGCTTCCTTAAAATGTCCCATTTCGGTGTACCAAGCTCGCCCTTTGCCTTGCCAATGGCACCATGCGATTGGGTGATCCTGAGGATTTTCTGGTCGGTAGTACGATTCGTCGATACTGGCAAGAACTTGAACCTTAGCACGAGGATTCTCTTTCCAGTCGTACCACTCATCGGGTCGAATCCAGAGGTTTGGCAGGCCATTAGTGCTCGGATTACCTCGGTTTTCGATTTTGACATGAACTCGTTGCCCACCCGGTGGGTGGCTCTTAAAATAAGCTCCGACTAGTTCGGCGTACCAAGGCCAATCATATTCGGTGTCAGATGCGGAGTGAATTCCCATCCAACCCTTTCCACTTTCGACAAATCGCTCCATCGCCTTTTGTTGGTTGTTATCGAGAATGTCTCCGGTTGTGGATGCAAAGCAAATAAGATCGTACTTCTTCAAGTTTTCATCGTTGAAGACCGTCGCATCTTCGGTCGCATCGACCTTAAAATCGTGTTCTGAGCCGAGTTTTTTGATAGCAGCTATTGCGTTTGGAATGCTGTCATGCCGAAAACCAGTGGTTCTCGAAAACACCAAAACGCTCGGATTTGGAATTACAAGCGAATTCTGGATCGCGGCAACAAGAAGAAGTGAAACCATATGGCTCACTTTAGCTTGAAGAATGGGTTTGAATCAATCCCAAGGACCAACGACTTTTGCGGTTTCTCCAACCATTCCTTCAAGAAGTTTTGTTAGGGAGTCTTGGACATCGCTTCTGGACATCCCGCCAGCGATCAAATCAGAAACAAACGGAAGGTTAAGCAAGTGGGAAACTTGGTCTCCTTTTGGAGCCGATACTTCGGCGTAGCTCACGTCAACACTGAACATAACGTCTTCGCCATGTTGTTCGAAAACCGCGCGAGCCAAATCTCGAAGATCGGACTCGACATCATCCAATCCCGTCGCTGACGATGTTGCGACCTTCAAATTTCCAAATTGATCAGTGTTCTCCCAATGAAGCATGTCTAATTATAAACCCGGACTAGGGGAGTTCAAGCACAATGTCAGCGGATGCGAGGAAGTCATCAATTTCCGACTTCATGTTTCGAATCAACAAATGTACATTGGCAGTCGAACAATTACCAAGTCTAATCCAAATGACCTTGATTTCTTGTTCAACGATAATGGCTCTATCCATAAAGTCCGAGTCCTTGCTTACAATTGCGAATTTGTTCGCCAAAGCAAAATCCCATATCGCGGCGTCACTCATTCCTTGAAGTCCAACTTTTCGAATATGTTGAGTCTCTGGAAAAATATCGTTGAGCAAATTGCAAAGTACTTCAGACAAGTTTTCGTCAAGAAGTAGCATCACGATAAGCTTGTTGTCACCTTTCGTTCGCGATCAGCCGCATAGCCAAAACAAGCTAAGACATCTTCGTGAGTAAGCTGAGGAAATTCTGAAAGCAATTCGGATTCAGAAGTACCGGACGATAAGTAATCAAGTACGTCAAAAACCGTGACTCGCGTACCTTTGACAATTGGCTTGCCGGACCGAATTGTTGGATCAATCAAAATCCGTTCTCGGTAGTTCATGAATCTATTTTACGCCAACTTCTTTGACCAATTTCCTGTCGAACCTGCCGTTACATTGGAAAGGTGATCTTGATCCTGCAATCTGTTTTTTTTTGATGCTACTTTAGTAACAATGTTGAACAACTTTAGTTCACTATTATCCTGGGTCGGCTAGGGAACCAACCCAAAAGATCTTGCGTAATACGACTCGTCATGAGTTTTGCTATCGGCGTCGCTCTCTTTTCGCTTATTCAGCCACAAATCGAAGCGAAATTGCCACCAAATGGAGTTGCAGTTATTTCTGCCGAGAGAATCGGAAACTATCTAAAAGTTACTGCCATCGTCAACGAAAAACCGCTTCGCTTAATTGTTGATTCCGGAGCCGGGCTGAACGTTCTCACGCCCAATGCGGCAAAGATCGCCGGCATTGAAGGAGGACAAGCGATTCAGGCATCAGGAGCTGGAGCGGGGGTTACTCAGGCAAGAATTGTAACACTTAAAGAGTTTCGGCTAGGCGACGCCACTGTCAAAGGCGATACTGCGGTGGTGCTTGAACTCCCAAAAGTTCTGAACTGCGATGGACTCGTTGGCTACTCGTTTCTCCGACACTTTGCAACGACTTTTGACTATGACGCCAACACACTAACCGTTCGAGTGAGCGGATCCTATAAGCCGTCTGCAGGTGAAGTCGAAGGGAAACTACGGATCCGCAATAATCATCCGCAAGTCATGGGTCAGATTGCCGGTGAGTCTGGCTGGATGTTAATTGACACTGGCAATAACGGAACGACAAGCATCCTCAAATGGCTGGTCGATAAAGGGAATCTCGTCAAGAGTTGGCCGGTTTCAGACGAATACATTGTCGGTAAAGGTACCGGGGGGCAGATTAAGGGCTACGCAGCTATTTCCCCTGGGTTTGATATATCTGGAGTTTCAATTCCCAAGGGTCAAGTGACCCTAGACTCTAGTGGTGTTGGCGCCTTTGCTGATAAGGAAACCCTCGCTAACGTCGGAGCGGAACACCTTCGACGCTTCCGAATGACTCTGGATTATATAGCTCAGAAAGCGTACTTTGGCAAGTCAAAAGCCTACGACTCCCCTTTACGAGTCGATAGGTCTGGTCTGCGAATCGACTCGATGCTCGACAAGCAGATGGTTGTTGACGTGGTCAAGGGCTCTCCAGGCGATATTGCAGGAGTTAAAGTTGGTGATATGGTTTTAGAAATTGATGGTAAGAAGGCCGAGGAAGTTGAACCTATGTTGTTTGGAAGCAATTTGCGGCAACCAGCTGGAACTCTGGTCCGACTTAAGATCAGCCGACAAGGAAAGGTTTTTGATACATCTTTCAAACTTGAAGACCTCGTAAAATAGTTCTGAATATTAAGGCAAAGGGATCGCAGAGAGCGATCTGAATGGACGTGGCTTGGCGCACGGGTAAACTAGTTTTTCGAAATTAACCTTCCCTTGCGCCAACGATGCCGCCGGGTTGCGTGCATTACGGAGAAAACAATTCACCTTATGAGCAACAAACGCGTTTGGCTGTTCCACGAGGGTAACGCAACTATGCGAGACCTTCTTGGCGGAAAGGGAGCCAACCTAGCCGAAATGACCAATATTGGTCTACCTGTCCCTCCCGGTTTCACCGTTACGACCGAAGTCTGTACTGCCTACAATGAAGGCGGAAAGAAACTACCAGCCGGACTTCTCGAAGAAATGACGGCCGCATTGAGCCACGTCGAAAATGCCCTTGGCAAGAAGTTTGGTGATGCAAGTAACCCACTTCTCCTTTCGGTTCGATCTGGTGCTAAGTTCTCCATGCCAGGCATGATGGATACGGTTTTGAATCTTGGTCTCAACGACACAATTGTGGATGCCCTGGTCAAAGTTGCCGATCCTCGATTTGTCTATGACAGCTACCGACGATTCATCATGATGCTTTCGGATGTTGCCTACTCCGACAAGTTTGACCACATCTCCAAACATGACTTCGAGCATATCTTCGCCGATGTCAAGAAGGAACTTGGAGTTACCGAAGACCTTGACGTCAATGCAGAAGGCTTGAAAGACCTCTGCGAGCGGTACAAGAAGCACGTTATCGCACAGACCGGACACGAGTTCCCACAGAACCCCGTCGAGCAGC
Organism: Armatimonadota bacterium; assembly: GCA_043770615.1. Lineage (GTDB taxonomy): Bacteria > Armatimonadota > Fimbriimonadia > Fimbriimonadales > Fimbriimonadaceae > Fimbriimonas. The sequence continues at coordinate 28,777 of JAYVHY010000329.1, forward strand.
TGATTGCTGCCGTCGAAGCGGTTTTCCGATCATGGGAAAATGACCGGGCGAAGGTTTACCGACGCAAAGAAAAGATTTCGGACCATATCGGTACCGCCGTAAACATCCAAGCAATGGTCTTCGGAAACCGTGGAGACGACTGCGGAACCGGCGTTGCCTTCACACGAAATGCTGCAACCGGCGAGAATGTTGTATTCGGCGAGTACTTGATGAACGCTCAAGGCGAAGACGTGGTTGCTGGTGTTCGCACCCCAATGCCAATCCAGAAGCTTAAGGATCAGAATCCTGCCTTGTACCAAGAATTCGACGATGTCTGTAAGACGCTCGAAGCCCATTACAAGGACATGCAGGATATCGAGTTCACCATTGAGCACGGCATCCTCTTCATCCTCCAATGTCGGTCAGGCAAACGAACCGGTCAAGCCGCGATCAAGATTGCAGTGGACCAAGTTAATGAAGGTCTGGTAACCAAGGAAGCGGCTCTTTTGCGGGTCGATCCTGAACTGTTGAACCACTGTCTTCTTCCAGTTATCGCTCCGGGTACTAAGTACACTGCGATCGCAAAAGGACTTCCGGCTGGACCTGGCGCCGCGACTGGAATAGCGATTTTCGATTCCGAAAGAGCAGCACAGCTCGGTAAGGGTGGACTCGGTCAAGCTGTTGTCTTAGTGCGAGCTGAAACCTCACCCGACGACCTAAAGGGCATGCTTGCAGCACAAGGCGTTCTCACCGAAAAGGGTGGAATGACGAGCCACGCAGCACTTGTTGCTCGTGGTTTTGGAATTCCAACCGTTGCCGGTTGTTCCGATATCTCGGTTGATGGTCACGCAAAGCAATTCACCTATGCAGGTGGAGTCATTAATGAAGGCGACCTTATCTCGCTAAATGGCACTCTTGGAGAAGTTATCAAGGGTGGCGTTCCAGTTGAAGAGCCACAGATGACGGGCGAATTCGGAACCTTCCTTGGTTGGGCCGATGAATACCGGACTATGGGGATTCGAACCAACGCAGACACTCCCGAAGACACCGAACTTGCAATCAAGTTTGGCGCAGAAGGAATTGGTCTTTGCCGAACGGAACACATGTTCTTTGAAGGCGAGCGACGACCGGTTGTTCAGCGAATGATCCTATCTGATGACGATGCCGAGCGACAAGTTGCTCTCGACGAACTCCTTGAATTTCAACGCGAAGACTTTGTTGGTATTTTCAAAGCTCTCAAGGGCTTGCCAGCTACAGTTCGACTAATCGATCCTCCGCTTCACGAATTCTTGCCTTCCCTTTCAACATTGATTGAGGAAGTAGCGGTTAACCGATCGAAGGGTATTTCTGATCCTGCCAAGGAAGAGTTGCTCAAGACAGTTGAATCCATGCACGAAATCAACCCAATGATGGGACTTCGTGGTTGCCGACTCTCGATTGTGTTCCCGCAGATCGTTGAGATGCAAACCCGAGCCATTCTTGAAGGTGCCGCGGTTGTGATTAAGTCTGGCGGACAAGCGAAGCCAGAAATCATGATTCCGTTGGTTGGACACGTGAACGAGCTTAAATTCGTTCGTGACCGACTCGAAGCAACCGCAAAGAAAGTTGTTGCTGAGCAAGGTATCGAGATTCCATATGAATTCGGAACGATGATCGAAGTACCACGCGGTGCTTTGACCGCCGACGAAATCGCAGCGGAAACGAGCTTCTTTAGCTTCGGAACCAACGATCTTACGCAAATGACTTTTGGCTTCTCACGAGACGACTCTGATCGATTCTTGAAGCCATATGTCGATAACAAGATTCTTCCAGGTGATCCATTCGAATCCATCGACCAAACTGGCGTTGGAATGCTGATGGAGATTGCGGTTCAAAAGGGCCGATCGGTCAAGCCTAAGCTGAAGCTTGGAATCTGTGGCGAACATGGGGGCGAACCACGATCGATAGCATTCTGCAACAAGATCGGTCTTGACTACGTTAGCTGTTCCCCGTTCCGGGTACCAATCGCAAGACTTGCTTCGGCACAAGCAGCCATCCTCGCGAAGAGCGGCGGCGCAGAAAGAGACAAGTAAGCGCTTTGCGAGCTCTCAGCTTCTAGCTTTCAGCAATTAGTAAAATGCCCCAAGATTGATCTTGGGGCTTTTTTGTGCCTACACTTTTCTGAGTCAGACGAAAATCCAATCTGCATCATCCCGTACAGGTTCAAACTTCTGAACAGAGTTACTGCTTAAAAACTACGCCTTTTTCAGTGATTTCCATACTTGCGGCATCTATCCCAAACGTACTCTTGATCTGAGCATTTGAGAATTTCGAAATCCTATCGGCAACATCGTTTTGATTTCGTTCTTGCCCAGCGGATGCAATCGCCTGCATGTAAACCGCTTCCGTGATCATATAGTCGTATAGCTCCTGTTTCTTGGCAGGAGTCATGGTAGCGATCAACTTTGAACAGAAAGCCTTCCGATTTTGGGCAACTAAGTTACCAATCATCCCGTCCTTGTAGGCTTCATTTTTGGCAAGACCGTGGTTGACTACCGTAAAGAACGCGAGTCCACCAGCAAGGTCGTTGGTATATCCTTTCGGTCCATATTGTTCTTCCCACACTCGGATACCTTGCATGATGACGTCTTCGTAGTCCTTAACTTCCGTATCGTTTGCCGCCATCTTCTTGGCAAAGAAGTTGATGTAGGCACGGCTACCACTACGCTTAAACGCGAATCCGCCAGGGAACTTATAGTCACCCTTTGCATTATTTTTCACCAAGTTGCCGAGGAGGGAAAGTTCAACTTTATCTCCGGAAGTCTGGGCGAGCGAGCCCGCCAGCATCGATACAGCCACAACTGCACAGGTAATGAATTTAACTGGAAAGGAAATTGACTTAAGTTTCATGATTGCGTAGGGTTACAGACGTCTGAGAGAGTCAAACATTCCTCAAGAACTTCTTAATTTTAGGAATTCCTATGACTTTTGCGAATCTACACCCATTGGTCCGACCGGACTGAGGATATCGTAAATGAGTGTTTCCTCGATCGCAATGACGCCATGGGGGAAATTCGAAGGCAGATGCAAGACGTGCCCAGCAGTTACTTCAACTTCCCTTCGCTCTTCGCCAAGAAACCACTTGATCCGACCCGACACAATAATTGACATCTGTTCGCTTGGATGACTGTGTACCTTCACTTCACAACCAGGGTGGAGCAACACTTTCGCAATATACATTTGGTCACCGGCAAAGCCGTTTCGGTCAAGTCCGGGAACAGGTTGGTCAAATGCCACTTCTGACCATTTTTTTACAATTGGATCCATGGGAGGATTATAGCGCGGGAAGCGAAGGAAGAGAAGGAAGCGCGGTCCCGATTCGGCGGAGCCTCTCGGGACGATGCCGAGACATCGGAAGCATGGGAGCGTGGTCCCGATTCGGCAGAGCCTCTCGGGACGATGCCGAGACATCGGAAGCGCGGGAAGCTCTTCTTGCTACTCGCAAGTGATTGGCTCATCAAACTTGAGGCGAATAACACTACCAAATTGATCGTTCTTGGAGTCAACCACGGTTGCGCCACGAGACTCTCCACTTGGTAGATCAATCTTTACCATGTTTCCTTCGCGTTCGAAGCCGCGAATCTTCACTCGAGCACCACCTGGCGATAGGTCCATGACTGCTCCACTTTTGCCCGCAACGACGACATCCATATCGACTTCGCGTCGATCTAAGTGCTGACGCCGATTATCGAGCTTTACCGTTTTGGGAGCCGAAATGACAATCGTTCCTTCAATTGGTCTACGTGCAATTACTGTTGATTCAAAAATCAGTACACCACCGTTGGCAATCACTTCGCATTTGATGTTTTCGCCCACAGACACTGGAACGTAATTATCCCGGTGCATTGGCGCGGTGAACGTCCAGGTCTTGGAATCCTTAGATACAAGGCGACATCGATAGAGGGCATCAGACGTTTTCATCCTTACCTTGGCGTTCTCGACTGGCATGTAAGCCGCTCGTTGAGGCATTGCTTTGAGGGCGAAGTATGCCCTTGCGAGGATCATTCCGACAACGAAGACTACGCTAAAGCTGACCAGTAAAGTTAGAAGTTCTTGCATCCGTGCTTTCCTTACTGAACTGCACCTTTGCGTCGATCAAGGTCTTTAGCATTTCCCCGAAGTCATTCCTTGCTTCGTTCAATGATTCTTGATCGCCTTTTGCAATGTAATGGCGAAGTTCAGTAGTAATTTGGATGAGCAAGTTTAGTGCCAAAAGTCGGATTCCGTGAGATTTCTCAAATTTTGGATTTGCCGCATTTTCGCCAAGTAGAACCAGGCAAGCCTTTGCCATTCGTTCCTGAGCGTCAACTGTTTCAGCAACTTCTTCGGATGATCGTTTGAGAACTGCCTTTTCAAACAGAGATCGGATATCGGGTCCTACCGAATCCCAAGCGGCATCAAGAATTGAAGCAATCCTGGCATATTGTTTCTTCGGTAAGTCAGGATCTTCTTTGATTGCTCGATCAAGATCAAGCTTAACCCCATCTTCTGATCCAAGTAGTCCTCGACAAATCGCTCGAAGCATAAATCCATCTGCGGCTGGCTTCGATTTCAATCCATTCTCGAAGTGTTTTAGTGCTTGCTCTGGCATTGCCATCCGCAATTGAATTTCTCCCTGGATGATATGGACAACCGGATTATTTGGATCGGTTGCGAGTGCATCCTTAACAATTTCATTTGCTTCACTCACACGGTTTGCGTCCAACAGTATTCTCGCAGCGCTGGTGATCATCGCAGGATCGCCGAGTGCTTCGGCCGAAGCGATGGTAACAGCTACTGCCGCATCGACCTGACCATTTGCCTGAAGGAAGTCAATGAGTGCCTTTCTACGAATTGCATCGGTTGGAGCCGCATCTACTGCATCTCGAAGCAACATCTCTGCTGCAGTGAATTTCCGATTGAATATATGCTCCTTTACTTGGACTTGAATTGCAGCCCAATCATTAAGGGTTGGATCATCATCGTTTGTTTCCGGAATTATGGGTGATTGGCCCTTTCCAACCGGGGTGCCGCCATCTTTAGGGAACTTAGCCATCCCTTTGAGCGGGCCAGCTTGAAGTTTCGAACTCAGGGAACTCATCACCGATTGAATCGTATCATCGGCAGCTCGGTCATTTGAAATAGTCACCGTTTGGCGATCAACGTCATCCCAAACTTTCTTTCCATTTTTATAGACGGTCAAGTGGCAGTTGAGAACCTTGTCATTACGATCGCCTACTTTTAGATTCTCATTTTGTCCCTCGATCCACATCACATATGGCGCATTGAGGGTTCTTGCGGCTAACAACACGTCTTCAAGCAAATAGAACCTTTCAGGCTTCTTTACTTTTCCGAGTAGGAATGCCTCCCTTAAGATCGGATCCTCGATTGCGTAGGTCACACACTTCACTTGTCCAACAGCATCAAGCTCGTTGGCTAGCGGATTAACAAGCTCAATAATGGCCGAGCCGTTAACTGAGGCAGGTTGACCGACAACGCACAGTGGTGCCTGAGCATGGGTAGTCGCCGCTCCCAAAAGGAGTCCAAACAGAACAAGTATTCGCATATTCTAGTCTTTCAGGTTCTTAAGAGCCTGTTTGCTGCTGTTTATTCCCGCCATTGCGGCGTCTTTGTCGCCTTTTCCGCTGTCAATATCCTTTTGGTAGGCATCAATAGCTTTTTGATAAAATTCTCTGGCTTGGGCAGTTTTTCCGTTTCGCTGACTAGCTTGAGCTTGCCGTTGATGTGCCTTGCCTGAGCTTCCCGTTCCTGAATCAGAAGACTTCGGTCCTGAAGTATCCGAACCATGCTTTGAAACCGATATTTCCATGATGCCGGTATTGGGAGTTGCTGGAGGGTCTTGGTCTCGGGTGGGATTCGTTACCGGAGTTGGTGTTGGATCCTCGGGCGGGTTGTTACCTGGTGTATCCTTTCTTCCCTTCGGTAGTGTTGGACCAGGTCTTGGGTTGATTGGACCGCTATCTAGTCCCGGATTTGCTGGTCCTCCCGGATCTTCAAATCGGGAAACTGAACCAGAAATTCGTTGCTGGTTGCCAGTTTGTGGACGCGAGTTAATCTCAGGGTTCTTGTCAGATCCAATTGCGGGAACTTCACCAGGGGCAGGATTTTGGCGGTTAGGATCAACATTGATTCCTGGTTGGCCGGTTGAAGTGTTGTTTCGATTTGCAAGCAAGTTAGGATTGCCTTGAGTCATCGGAGCATTGGTCGCCAAACTTGGCTTCGATTCTTTTGAAGACTGGATGACACCGTAAGATATTC
>JAYVHY010000330.1:0-3105 GCA_043770615.1 Armatimonadota bacterium
TGTCCAATTTGACTTTCGATGGTAGATATCATTGAATATCCGTAAAGAATCAATTATGAAAACAACCTTAATCGTAACCGGAATGACATGCCAAAACTGTGTAAAGCATGTGACCTCGGCAATTCGCGCCGTACCAGGCGTCACTGACGTCCAAGTGGATCTTGCTTCCGGTGTTGCGGAAGTAACGGGGACTGCCGACACAAGCGAACTCAAGGCCGCAGTTCAAGAAGAAGGATACGGCGTTACGCAAAAGGATGAAAGTCTTAGAACCCCATAGCCAAGGCGAAGAAACTCAGCTAGACATCCAGGGAATGACGTGCGCTTCCTGCGTTCGGCGTGTTGAGAAAGCCCTCGGACGAGTCCCCGGAGTCGAATCAGCAACCGTTAACTTTGCCACCAATCAAGCAACCGTTGTACATGGTCACGACGCGACTCCAGAATCGCTTGTAAAAGCCGTTGTTGATTCGGGATATGGGGCAACGACCATCGAAGGAGATCACATAAACCATGGTTCCGGAAGTGAACACGCAGAACACATGCAAATGGAATCGGCGTTGGAACTAGCCAAAGCCAAAAACAACCTCATACTTTCCATCGCATTAACTATCCCCCTCTTTCTCATTTCGATGTTTTGGCATGCCCGTCCAGAATGGGTGAACTGGCTGCTCTTTGCCCTTGCCACTCCAGTCACTTTCTGGTGCGGCAGACAGTTCTTCCTCGTCGCCGGCAAGGCATTGCGGCACTTTACGACGACAATGGACACGCTCGTCGCCATGGGATCGGGAGCTGCCTGGGCGTATTCGACCTATGCTCTTATTGCCCAGCGAGGGCATGGTCACACGATTAATGAGCACATTTACTACGAGACTGGCGCAGTGATCGTAACGCTCATCCTCCTTGGTCGCTTCTTGGAAACCCGGGCGAAAACTCACATGTCCGACTCAATCCGAAAACTGATGGATCTTTCGCCTAAGTCGGCGACAGTCATCGGACCAGATGGAAGCGAACAGCAAGTATTGACCACCAACATAATAATGGGTGCCATGATCCGGGTGAAACCAGGAGAAAGAATTGCTGTTGACGGCGCAGTCACCGATGGCGAGTCATACGTCAACGAATCGATGATTACGGGCGAACCAATCCCCGTTAGTAAGCAAACTGGCGATCAAGTGACGGGCGGCACCGTTAATGAACGGGGCACCTTCACTTTCCGTGCAGAGCGTGTCGGCTCTGAAACAACGCTCGCGCAAATCGCCAAAATGGTTCAAAGAGCGCAAGGGTCCAAGGCTCCCATGCAGGGTCTTGCCGACAAGGTTTCGAGCATCTTCGTTCCTATCGTTATATTGATCGCCATTTTGACGATGGTTGTCTACTTGGTGAACGGAAAATCTTTGGACGGTGCAATCATTCCCGCAGTCGCAGTTTTAGTCATCGCCTGTCCTTGTGCGCTCGGTCTGGCAACACCAACTGCCCTCATGGTCGGCACCGGCAGAGGTGCGGAACTTGGAATTCTTGTTAAAGATGGAAAAGCCCTCGAGATCGCGGGCGGCATCAAAACCATACTCCTCGACAAAACTGGAACGCTGACCGAAGGAAAACCCCGCCTAACCGACGTTGTCACCTTTGGCGACTGGAGCGAAGACGAGGCATTAGCATTTGCTGCTTCTATAGAGGCCCCGAGCGAACATCCAGTCGGTCAATCAGTTGTAAACGAGGCGAAAAAAAGAAAGCTAATCATTGTGGATGTGAAGTCGTTTGAAGCGATCAGGGGGCAAGGCGTGCGAGGGACGGTAAACGGTGTCGTAGGGGCGATTGGACGTTCAGCACTGATAATGAATGTTACACCGGAAGTCCAAGCGACCCTATCCACTTTGGAAGGTCAAGGAAAGACTGCGTTCGTCGTGTCCGCCGGTGATCGTTTCGCATGCCTGGCTGTTTCCGACGTCGTTGGAGATCATAGCCAAGAGGCAATCAAACAGCTTATAGAGTTGGGAATTCATCCTGTAATGGTCACCGGAGACAATCGCGCAACCGCTGAGGCAGTCGCAAAGCAAGTAGGGATCGAGACAATTGAAGCCCAAGTCTTGCCTTCCGACAAGGCAGCAATCGTTGAGCGTTACCAGAAAGAAGGGTCAACCGCCATGGTCGGTGACGGCATCAACGATGCTCCCGCTTTAGCGCAGGCCGACCTCGGCATCGCGATGGGTACCGGGACCGATGTGGCAATGGAAACCGCCGGTGTTATGTTACTTCGATCCGATCTGAGAGGAGTCGCCCAAGGCATAAGGCTGGCAAAGGCTACGCTGACGACCATTCGGTGGAACCTTTTTTGGGCGTTTGTTTACAATGTAGTTATGATTCCGCTTGCCGCCATCGGCCTCTTGAATCCGATGCTTGCTGCGGGTGCGATGGCTTTTTCCAGTATCTCAGTAATCCTCAATTCGCTGCGATTGCGTAGTTTTACTTAGGCGAAGACCTTCTGATCCAAAAACTCGTTCCGAAACTTCCCATTCGGATCGAGGCGAAGTGCAAGAGCCTTGAAATCGTCCATCCTAGGATACAAGTGATTAATTGTTTCGGCATCCATTGTGAATAACTTGCCCCAGTGCGGACGGGCATCGTATGGAGCCAGAACTTCTTCCAAAACTGGGAGCACCGTACGTACAACGTCCCACATCTTTTTCCAAGTGAAGTGAATACAGACGACATCTCGCCCGTAGCTTGAACTGAGCCAAAGGTCGTCGGTTGCTGCGGTTCGAATTTCGGAGACATGCAAAATCGGAGCTATGACATCTCTGATTGCGTTGATTGCACTCAATGCAGCAAAGGCGTGATGCCGCGGAATGATGTATTCCGACTGAAGCTCATCGCCACTGCTTGGCGTGAATTCCATCTTAAAGTGGGCCAACCGCTCGTGCCATGAACCAGGAACTCCGAGTTGATCTGTACAGAATTCGGCAGGATGTTCGGGCAGAGGATGAAGCTTCTTGGTGGCAAGGGTTGCACCAAAGAATGAGTCTGGAACAGACCGATCTAAGTCTATACACTTCTGCCAAACCTGGTCGATAAAGTCGCTGTTCCAACACGTAAACAAACTCACGCTGT
>JAYVHY010000331.1:0-6830 GCA_043770615.1 Armatimonadota bacterium
GTTACGATTCCAATTGACCTTGATCTGTTTGAAGAAATCGCCGATATGCATCGATTTGGAGATACAGGGTTGGCAGTGCTGAGCAATCGGGGAATGTACTTCTTTGCTGTCGCCCCTGGTCTAAGTCAGCCATAAGAAGTTTTGATTACTACAGGTGCAAAGATTATTGCTTCCACCTGCTATTTCTAAGAGATTTTAGGCGCGAAGGCGCGATTGTTAAATTTGGTGGAGGCGGGGAGAATTGAACTCCCTTCCAAAACCGGCTTCCCAGCGTTACCACGAGCGTCATCTCTGTACTTATTCTCGATGCAGGTCTATGCCGAGATCGCGCGACCTATCATCCAGCTCGATTTTTTTTAGCCTGGCTTCCTACGAACAGAAGGTCCTCAAGCGATTCGGATTTGCGTCGCGAACATCTAAACTATCCGACTAAGCCCAGAGTCACGCGCTGTCAATTAAGCAGCGAATGCAAAGTTGTTGTTTGCAGTTATTTTTTTCTCGCTTTTTACGTGGCCAACGAGAATCCACGGCTCGCAACGAAGTGTCACTACGATTCTGTCGAACCCTGACGCCCCCAATTACTTATCTATTATGACGTCGGAACCGGGTGACTTGTTCATTAGGTCAAAATTCGTTTGGACTGGGTCGGACTTGTCCGCGCTCTCAACTGCGCAATATATTGCGCTGCAACCTAACATAGGCGTTTCAACGCCACTGAATTTCGTGGGCTCGGGTCAGCTTCCCTCAATTCGCTGTAGATAATGTGCGTTCGGATCGTACCCAGCTAGCAGCTAGTAGCATGAAGCTCACTAGCCCTCTTCTTTCCCTTTCTTCCCATTACCGCGCCTAAGCCCCCCGTCCCAATCAGGTAACTCTCGCTCACCAACCAGCGAGTTACCTCTTTTTCGAAGAGAGGTCGGTGAGGCAATTCCATCAAAATTATCGAAACTGTTTGCTGAACCGGGAGAGTACATACGGGCTCGGAGTTTGGATTGAAACTTTTCTGTTCACACCTAACTCCCGACTCAAAACTACTCTCGCTCCCTAGCTTCTCGGCTTCTTCGCATCTCTCGCATCCATTCGTTCGGCATAAATACACGCCGCCAAAACAAATAGCTCCTCAACTTCATACTGCGCCAGAGCCTCGGCATCACGACCCAAATGTAGAGCGCGGACCGCCGCACCTTCGTTTTCGGCAGAATGAGCCTCGAGAGCCTTAGCGACCGCCTTCGACGTCTTGCCTCCGATTGTCAGCATCGATATAAGGAGCTTGTCCCGTTCCATTCCGTGGGTCATCAGAGCCTTATAGGTTGCCCGTTCGACATGGTAAATGTTCGCCACGCCAAGCAAGCATCGTCGACGAGTAATCACAGAGACGCAGGTTTGAGCAACCGCAAGAATTCTTGGCACATCGTCGAGATTCCCATTCACGCCTAGGGCGTAAGCAACTTCGGCGCACGCTTCGTCATCGTACAACGCAAGTGATGCTCGGCAAGAATCTGCCGTCTCCTTCAGTTCAAGTTCGCCAGCCGCTTCCGCCGCCGCAATTCTTACGCTCGGATGCTTGTCCATCAAAGCGTGAGAAACGGTTAAACCAATGTCCGCAACATCAAGGTACCGAAGGGCCTGTAAGGCCGCTCGACGAAGGTCGGGGTCGGTCTTGTCCTCAGCGGCGATCACGAGTTCGTTGATCGCTAGTTTGCTCTCTTCGGCTCCCGGGATCTTAGCAATTGCCCTTGCGCTCGCTCGCCTCAACAGCGGTCGAGGACTCTTCAGGAGCTTTACCAGTTCAGGAATTGCAGCTAAGTCGCCGAGCTTCCCAAGGGCGATTACCGTTTCCTCTTCAACAATGTCGGGGTGAAGTTCTAGCTGATGCAGAAGTTCGGGCACGGCCGCGGCATCACCCAGACGGCCCAGCGCAGAGGCAGCCTGGCGGCGAACACGGGGCGACGGGTCGTGTAAAGCGGCTATCAGTTCCGAAGATGCCAGCGAGAGCCCCTTATCGGCCATCCTTTCAATCGCCGACTCGCGTTCCATTGCGTCCCCGCTTCGACTAAATCGTTGCATGGCTCGGATTCCTTTTGGAGTAACTCCTTTCAATACTTTGATGGTTTCGCGAATGCTGGTCGCCCCTTCCTCTTTGATCGGAGCAAGGAAAAATAGGGCGATGAACCGAACGCCAATAGTAATATAGAAAACCGCTTGATAAGCACCGAAATCGCTATTCAAGAAGAGTCGACCGCGGGTTAACAGCTCGGCACCAACCAAAGGTGCGATGCCAGCAAAAAGGGATTGGGTCGCCAACCCAGCGCCAATATAAGTAGCCCGCGCTGATGATTTTGCCGTCGATAGCAGCAAGTTGAACTGACAGATCGCCACACCGCTCCAGTTTGCCCCCATCAGGAAGTGGCACGAAATAAGGAGCACCAGGTTGAATGTCGAGGCATGTTCGCCAGGCGTTGGACGAGCAAGCAGCCAAGCGAGCGGACTCAAGAGCATTCCGAATCCGGTAACCATCAGCAACGGTTTGTTACCGTATTTATCCGCGAGGTAGCCCCACCATTTGGACATCGTGATGTTGCCAACCGCGTGCATGATGCCGCAAAGTTGCAATTGAGTTTGGTTGAACTTAAGGGACTCAAACGCAAAGGCAGCCCAGAGATTTCCCGCCATTGCCTGTCCCCAAATAAATACCGCAAGGAACAACAGGACCTTTTGAAAATTCTTATCCTGAAAGGGCCCGGCAAACGCCTTGATGCCTTCTTTCAAGTTCTGCTTGATCGGCTCTTCGCGAGGAATATCCTGCATCTTCGAGAAGAAAAACCAACTCGCGAACGCAAAAATGAGCCCAAGCGAGAAAATGAGGCTGTAACCATAGTTGGGCTGGTTTTGTCGTTTAAGGTAATCGACGAGTAGGCCGCCAAGTAAGCCCACCGACGCCCCGATCGCCATCATGATCGAGTTTCGATTGGCGTAGAATGCCCCTCGAGAGTTCTCAGGGACCATCTCGGCAAGCCAGTCGTTATAGATCGGATTGACGATGTTGATAACTGCGGCGGCGAGCGATACGCAGCCCACGATGATCGCCAATTTTACGTCGGTACTGAGAGCCAGAAGCGGCAAGAATGCAAGCGGAAGATGGAGAAACCGGTAGATAATTGAGGGGATCCGAATGAAGGCCTTGTAGGATGGAAAACTCCGTCCCCAAATCGCCCCGGGAATCTGAATGAGGCCCAAGAAACCAGGTAACGCAGTTATGAGTCCCAGCCAACGGTCGGCGTGACCGCCGGGGATTTCAGTTTTGATGTACCCGATGATGAAGCTGCCACCGATAAGGGTTATAAAGGCAGTTGCGAAGGCACCGTCAAGGTTGGCAACGCGGAGGGTACGAAGGTTCTCGAGTCGGTCAGTTTTGGGTGTGTTAAGCGCCTCAGATGTCTCTGACACTGGGACCACCTTTCAACTCACCAGACCATTTCATGAACCCCGTAAGGTTACCGAAAAAATGTCCCGCAAAAGACTCATTTTGTGGTTGAGATGGCACATGAATTCACTAGGTTTCGTATCTTAATCCAAAGAACCGCTCAATTGCTGGTTCTTTGAAACCTGAAATAAGGCAGGAAAACAGTGAGATGAAAGATCGAACCAGGGCATGGAGACGCAAACAAGCGCGTCGCATCGTAACAAAGATCGAAAGTACCAAGACATGGATTCTTAACACGGTCCAGAAACGAAAGGGAGAGCGACCGGCACCACTTGCCGAAGCAAAACCTCATAAGCACGGAAAGCTTACGCATATGCAAGACGTGAGACTTCAGCTCTTTCTGAACCATCAACTGGTCGACGAATCTGCTGCGTAGCGACTAAGGATAAACGTCCTCAAATGATGCCTCGATTTCCTTTGGAAGTCGAGGCATTGTCAGTTTGGGTTGTTTCTACATTTGGGGCACCACCGATTCTATCGGCAGTTGGCACCTTCTGCAAACCGAGTCCACCAGCTCCCTAATTGAGAAGAACGCAAATAGAAGCATCGAAAGAGTGAAGTTAGCAATGGACTGGCTTTGGGGAACTTATCACCATCACCCCTTGCGGAATCGTGAGATTCGTTGCTCGGTTGCCGTTAGCATCATAAGTGTAAAGGTCATGGACTCCAAACAGGTTGCTTGAAATCTCGGACTTCAACTGGTCAATCTCATCGTACGTGTAGCTGGTGGCTACCGAGTTAACAACTTTCGACATCAGGTTTTTGGCAGGATCTTCCTTCGGCTTATTCACTGTGATACTTTCTCAACTGCAATTCTATTAACTTTTCACACTGGTTTCTCACTCCTGCGCGCATCCCAGCCTTCGTCAATCCTCCTTCGTCAATCCTTCTTCGTCAAGGCACTTCGGCGGACAGGAGCACTTCGGCGGACAGGGGCGCTTCGGCGGACCTTCGGGATGTTGGTCTCGTCGCTTCCTCCGTCGTTTGTTCCTCACTTTGGCGGACAGGTCGCGCCTCTAGTGCCACACCAAGTTAATCCCGTCCACTTCAGTGGCACGCCGAAACAAAGTGACTCGTTCGACAAACTAAATGAGTTCAGCGACAAGGCCAGCCCGGAGACCTTTGGTCGCTCGAACCATTGCCGTCCTTCCGATCCTCTCCGGCGACGCTTCAATTTGAATCAACCGAAAACAGCGACTAAACCCTTGAACCACGGCTTTGTTCTTCTTCGTCTGGCTCTCAATCAAAACCTCAAACTCCTTCCCAACCTGCTCCTGATTGATTTCAGCGGCAATCGAGTTTTGCAAAGCGATCAGCTCATTGATTCGAGCTTTCTTAACATCTGCCGAGATCTGATCCTCCCATGATCCAGCGGGAGTTCCGGGACGAGGTGAATAAGCAAACATGTAGGCTCCGTCAAATCGGAAGCGACGAACCGCTTCAAGGGTGCCTTGGTACTCTTCCTCCGTTTCACCTGGAAATCCGACGATTAGGTCGGTTGTGATGGCACAAGTCGGAATAGACTCCCGAACTTCGGCGACAATGTCGGCAAAACTCTCTATTGTGTAGAGCCGCTTCATCCGCTTGAGCTCAGTATCCGATCCAGCTTGCAAAGGCATATGAACATGCTCCATCACTTGAGGAATGTCACGGATGGCTTCGATGACATCCTTCTTAAAGTCACGAGGGTAAGGAGAAGTAAAGCGAATCCGCTCAATGCCCGATACCTCTGCGACTAGCGCAAGCAACTCAGAGAAGGGAACTTTGCCTTCCAGCATGTTCTTTCCGTATGAGTTCACCGTTTGACCGAGCAAAGTAACTTCCTTTGTTCCCGTGTCTGCAAGCCTTTTGACCTCATCGAGGATATCAACCGTAGATCGGGATCGCTCACGACCGCGAGTCGTTGGAACGATACAAAAAGTGCAAAATTTATCGCAACCGTACTGAATTGGCACGTAGGCTTTGAGCTTAGCGACTCGACCAACATGTCGGATCGGCATTTCTGAGACGACCGCGCCAGTGCGTTCGGGCAAGTCAAGCCTCGATTGAAAAGCCTTGTTTTGCAAAGCTTCTTGAACGAGAGCAGGAATTTCGGACAGGTTTCCGGTGCCGACAACGAAGTCAACGTGCGGAGCTCTTTGGTGAATTTCTTTTGCTCGGAGCTGAGCCATGCATCCGCAAACGCCAATGACCGTATCCGGGCGAGCCTTTTTAACAAAGGCGAGTTCGCCCAACATTGAGAATGCTTTGTCTTCTGGTTTCTTTCGAACCGAGCAAGTATTGAGCAGGATTACCTGGGCTTCGTTCATCGTTTCAGTTCGAACTAGTCCAAGTTGCTCGAGGTACAACGACATCTGCTCGCTGTCTTCCTCGTTCATCTGGCAACCCCAGGTCTGCACAAAGTAGGTATTGCTTTGGGCATTGGGTCGTTCGGCTACTGCCAAACTTTGGGGTGCGAAGGTGGCAGACATTGGGAACTTCTAGAATACCTGCTAGGTTCATTTCACCATGACCGGCGTTAGAAAACCGTATAATCAAAGGGTGAGTACAGTCACTCTCAATAGAATTCTACTTATCCTTGGTTGCGTTGGCATGTTTATCGCCGGCGTCCTTACCTTACAGCACTATTTTCCGGTTCAGATTCCTTGCTCAAACCGAGGAGGATGCGAAGCAGTAAAAATGCATTCGTCGTCGATGTTGATCGGCTATCCGGTAGCCCTGTTTGGGTTCATTGCCTATGTAGTCCTCACCGGTCTGGCCATAGTCAGAGGATTCACCCAAACTTATTCCTCGAAATTGTTGACCGGGTCAGGCTACGTAATCTCGGCAATTGGATTGATCGCGAGCTTGTATTTACAGTACATCAGCCTAACCCAAATCCATGCGATCTGTGAATGGTGTATGAGTTCGGCCTTAACAATGGTTGTGACTTTTGTCTTTTACACAATGCTTTTGGGAAGATTGGGTTCGGAATTAAATGCAGAAAAAGCCCCAAGATCATTGCCAAATCTGTTGCAAGGGATTGCTATTGCCGTCATCGCCCTTAGCGGCGCTTTGGCGGTAATTTTTACGAGTCCGAATTCAAAAGTTGAGTTAATGGATGACAAAGTTGCAATGTCGCTCGTGCCAGAACCGCGAAGCGAAAGAAATCAACTTGGTCCAGACGATGCCCCAGTTACGCTTGTGGAGTATGCCGATTTATGTTGCCCTCAATGCCGCAAAAGCATGGTAAAGGTAAAAGAAATTGTCGCCAAGTATCCCGGAAAAATTCGGGTTATTTACCGCTATTTCCCACTTTATAATTTGCCTGGCCACCAAATGTCACTTCGGGCAGTTATGGCTGCCG
>JAYVHY010000332.1:0-3098 GCA_043770615.1 Armatimonadota bacterium
TTGGCAACGCCCAAAATAGCCAAAAACAGCAGCCGACTGGTCCCACCATGTAATGCTTGGATTCCAGTGTTGGCCAGCACAGAACTCATACCCTGGCTTCCCATCAGTCGACAGTTGACAAGTCGCCTGGTGAAGCATGAAATAATTGATGCCTTCGCAGTATGCATTATCGCCATATGGCTTCAGATCGGCTGGGCCAAGAGACCAGTGAGTCCGGTCAGCTTCTTGCTGGGTGAAGGCCTCGGCTTGGACGAGGCCCTTGCCATAAATGTGCCCCGCGGAGCTGACTTCCTTGAGATTCGAGCGCAAGCCTGGGTTCGAGTTCCAACCTCCAGAAGCGCCAAAGTGTCCATTCACCCAGAACTCGCCTGCAGGGACGTCGCAGTACCCGAGGTTCCTTAGCGCATCCATCGGAGGATTGTCGCCAGGACCAGCGGCTTCACTCCGCATCCCGACGCCATTGCCATGACAAAGCTTGCCAAAGTGACCGTAGTAGTTCTCGGCAAGACAGTCGGCAATCGTCCGATCAAAATCTGCTTTGAATCGTGACGAGGCCTCGGTACTTCCCACTGTCAGCCCATGTAGTACTGGCAAATATGGTGCCAGATCGTAACCTCGATATTTGCGAAACTCTGCCTGGAACTCTTGAGTCCATGTGAGTTTCCCGGCTTCCCAGCTATCGGTCCATAAGTACTTTAAGTGCCCCCCGGCCAGTTTGGCTTCGTCAAGCACTATCTTGCCGAGATAATTGAAATAGTTGTCAATCGAGATCGGATTCATGTAATCGACCTGGTAGCCCTCCCCACCGAGAAAGGTGTCCCCGACAGGGTATGAGTACCACTTACTGCCCGTGAGAGTGTAACCAGTTCGGAGGATCGTCCAGTCTCCGGCGGGCACATCCCACTGGAAATTGCGGTCGGCTCGCCACCGATCAGAAATGTCGACAATGTCTTTGGTGTCAATTGGGATGGATTTGTCGTGAGTACGAAAAGCCTGAACACGAATATCGCGGTAGTAGCCGTCGACCGTCTCAGGTTCAGGCAAATTGTCCGAGAATTTCATCGGCCCTTTGATCTTCAACTCTGATTGGGTGACCTTTTTCATGGCGTCGTCCTGAGTAACCCATGGACCCATCAAACTCCAACCGCCAGCCATGTTAAATCCCATTTCCAGGTTCAGTCGCTTCGTTTCTTTGACTGCGTGGCGGAACAATTCTCGCCATTCTAGGCCAAGAAACTTGACGCCAACCGTTGCACGGTCTCCGGCGTAGCCGCCCGTACAGATGAGGTTAACCTGCCCAATTCCTTTTGCTTTAAATTGCTCTAGGTCGCGCGTAATGCCTGCTTTGTCAACTCGGTTAAAGAGCCACCACCAGTACACCGATGGCTTAGCTGACGCTGGAGGCTTGGCAAAGCCTTTTGCCAAAGAAGTCTGAGCATTGGCAACTCCGGTTAAGGAAATGACTAGCAAAAGAAATGGCAGGACTTGTTTCATTAGTGTCTGGGAGAGGTCTTTGTTAAGCGGAGAATTCTTTTATGCATCTTCAGCTACAGGCGTGAAGAAATTGACCAAGCTACCGTTAGGATCGCGGAACAGAAGGGACCGATTTCCCCTCGCAGGGACTCCAAACAAGGGAGTCGCATTCGACCTGTCGGCGAAAGTCCTGTGCAAATCATTGTATCCCGCGAATCTTGTGTTGCAGTCTACTCTCGCTATTTTTGAGACCAATTTATGACACTTTAAGTACAACTTTGTCGGGAATGTGTAGGAATCGAACCCACCCAACGCCCTACGCGCCGAAGGCACCTACTTCTCGATAAGGCAATAGCTTGTGCTTCTGCCACCTGCTTCGTTTTTGACGAGAATGCCACGATCAACTAATTCAGTAATATCTCGTAGCGCGGTGTCCTGAGAGCACTTTGCGATTGACGCCCATTTCGTTGAAGTCAATTTGCCTTCGAATCCGTTGATCAAACGGTTGATCATGATCTTTTGCCTCGGGTTGAGAAATTCACCGGCTAACTCGTCCCAAAGTCGAGCCTTCCTTAGGACCGCTTCTAGTGTCTCCTCAGCACCTACAATGGCTCGATCGAGGCAGCCAAGGAACCATTCTAGCCAACCCGTGACGTCGAGGGTGCGTTTTTGAGATATTTCAAGAATGTTGTAGTATTCGTCTCGATCCTTTTGGATTTGGGCTGACATGCTGTAGAACCGTTGAGAACTACCTTCTGAGCGTGCCAACATCATATCGCCTATTGCTCGTGCAATCCGACCGTTTCCATCATCGAACGGGTGAATGGTTACAAACCAAAAGTGCGCAAGCCCTGCCTTGAGAACCAAGTCGAACGCATCTTTCGATTCAAACCAGTCTAAGAACTTCTGGATTTCGACGTTTAGTCTGCTCGCTGCTGGTGCTTCGAAATGGACTTTAGGATTGTTCATTGCTCCCGAGACCACCTGCATCGGTCCTAAGGCATCATCTCGCCATGCGCCAACAGCGATTTTCGACCTTTCACTTTTTCCATATGGAAATAATGCCGAATGCCAACCAAATAGCCTTTCCTCGTTAAGAACTTCACCGTATTTCTGAGTGGCGTCAAGCACCATTTCGACAACACCGTCAACGTTACGATCTACCGGAGCAAGGGCCCCAATATCTAATCCGAGGCGGCGGGCAACTGAAGACCGAACTTGTTCCTTGTCGAGAAACTCGCCTTCGATTTCGCTTGACTTAAGGACATCTTCGGTTAGGGTTTCCAGGACGGCTTCGCGTCTTAGGTTAAACCCTAGTGACTCCATTCGCCCGATTAGTCTCCCTTGACGATGTCTGACTGCGGCAAGAAGTTCGGAAAGCTTCTCCTGATTCCAAGTCAGTGATGGCCAATCAGTTGATTCGTGAATGTAAGTTGCCTTATATTCTCCGCAAATTATGCGTAGATTATATCGTCTATTCTACGCATGGATTGCGGAGAATATTCCATTTAATCTCCGCAAAGCAGAAAAATTGGCGGGAATGTGTAGGAATCGAACCCACCCAACGCCCAAAGACGCCACTACGGTTTTGAAGACCGCGGAGCACACCAGCACTCATTCACTCC
>JAYVHY010000333.1:0-3085 GCA_043770615.1 Armatimonadota bacterium
GATGCATGGCCCACAAATCCTCGCCTCCTAGGAGAGGAAGTTCCCGCGAGAAATACTCCGATGATTCAGTCCAATTTTCCTGCAGGTCACAACAAGGAGCTTTTGAGCTTGGGAACAGGAGAGGTAGATAAAGGCAAATATTCTCAATCCAGGACACTCGCCATCCGCCCAATTCTATCCAAACTTCTCCTTCTTGAGGCTGAAAGCTAGCAGCTGACAGCTTCTTCACTTATGTTCAATTCTTTACAAAGTCAATCTTCCCTCTCTTCGCTTGTCGCTTGCCGCTTGCCACATGTCGCTTGCCGAGGGTCGCTAGCGGCTAATGCATTGAACTCAAAGAATTTAACCGCATTTTTTTTTGCTACCCCCGTTCAGGAACCTAAAATGGTTAAAACTAATCCTCTCCTTCTTCGCTTGTCGCTAGAACCTTGCCGCTTCTTCACCCATGGAGCTACATTTTTTTACCATTCCCGAATTTAGGTTCAATTCGTGTCAAGACTTCCCCAATGTATACTCTCCAAAGGCAATCCCAAGACTCTCCAGAGCGTAGAACCAAGGAACGACCAATCCAATGATAAGGCAAACCTCCGATAATTACCGCTGGAATGGCGTAGACCTCCTGCCTTACAAAGAAGACGGCGGGACGCATTTCAAGAATATCAGTCGACAAACCCTGTTTCAAGGCTCGAACGACTTACCTGTTGAAATGCGCTATTTCGAAATGGCGACCGACGGTCATTCAACCCTTGAGCGACATCAGCATCAGCACGCGGTCATGATCATTCGGGGTTCGGGGCAAGTCTTCGTCGGCGACGCCATCACCACAATCAATACCCACGACGTGGTTCACATTCCTGCCTTTACGTGGCATCAGTTTCGTGCGACAAATGGCGAAGAGCTTGGTTTCCTGTGCGTCGTCAGCATGGATCGCGACAAGCCCCAGCGGCCGACCCCAGAAAACCTCACTGAACTAGGATATATTCCCGGCGTGGCGGAGTTCATTCGAGTATGAGTAAACGACAATTTGGATTTGAAACGAAGATGCTTCACGCGGGGCAGATTCCTGACCCTTACGTTGGCGCCCGTGCCGTACCGATCTATCAGACCACGTCATATGTGTTTAGCGACACCGACGAAGCTGCCCACCTGTTTGAATTGAAAGAGTACGGGAATATTTATTCCCGAATTAGCAACCCCACAACAGCGGTGCTTGAGGAAAGGATTGCCTCGCTCGAAGGAGCGACTGGTGCAGTGGCAGTAGCCAGCGGAATGGCGGCCGAATTCGGCACGTTTATGACCCTATGTAGCCCCGGTGATGAGATCGTAGCGTCCTCCCAATTGTATGGCGGCACCTTAACCCTTCTCGCCCACACCGCAAAAAAGCTATCCATCAAGACGACGTTCTGTGATCCTGACGACCTGAATGCATGGGAAGCCGCAATCACGCCAAAAACCAGAGCGCTCTTTATTGAGATCATTGGAAACCCGATTGGTAGCATCGCTGACCTCTCGGCCTACGCCGACTTGGCAAAAAGCAAAGGCATTCCGCTCATTGTTGATAGTACGTTTGCAACTCCATACCTGTGCCGACCGATCGAGTGGGGTGCGACGATTGTCATTCACTCCGCTACAAAGTTCATTGGTGGTCACGGAACCAGTATTGGCGGTGTCGTGGTTGACTCGGGAGACTTCGACTTCTCAAGCTATCCAACCATTGCGGATCCCACGGATTCCTATCATGGTCTCAAGTTCTTCGACACGTTTGGTCATTATGGGTTCCTCATGAAGCTTCGGGCGGAAACTGTACGTGACACGGGAGCATGTATTTCGCCGTTCAACTCGTTCATGCTGTTGCAGGGTCTAGAAACGCTTTCCATGCGAATGGAACGGCACGTCTCGAATGCGCATGCTGTCGCCAAATTCTTAGATGAGCACCCGAAGGTTGCCAAAGTCAACTATGCGGGACTAGTTAGTCACCCGCACTACACGCGAGCCGAGAAGTACCTACCAAAGGGTCCCGGTGCGGTCATGTCATTCGAAATCAACCCTGGCTCAGGCGATGCGAGGCAAGCCGGAAAGCGATTTATTGAATCTCTGCAACTCTTCTCGCACCTTGCGAATGTCGGTGACGCCAAGAGCCTTGTGATTCATCCTGGCTCAACCACTCACCAACAGCTCTCTGATTCTGAAATGGCAAGTTCAGGAATCTCGGCGGCAATGATTCGGCTCTCGGTTGGCTTGGAGACCACCGGCGACCTGCTTTGGGATCTCGACCAAGCTCTGGCTAACGTATAGGAAATCACCATGTCTACCATCGTTTGCGACATTTCTCTTAACACCAAATTGACTCCCGAACAAAGGGAGCAGTACCAGAATGGCAAGGCGATTCAGGAGCTTTTGCGCACCGCCAAAACTATTGCAATCGTCGGTCTCTCGACCGAGAAGACGAAGGCGAGCAACATGGTCGGCTCGTATCTCAAAGATCGCGGATTTACCATTATTCCGGTTCATCCCAAGGCAGAGGAGATTTTAGGCGAGAAGTGTTATCCAAACCTAGCTGCGATCCCAGTTCCGGTGGATATTGTCGACATCTTCCGCCCCCCGAACGAAGTTCCGGGGATTGTCGAGGACGCAATCAAGATTGGCGCGAAGGCAGTGTGGATGCAACTCAGAATCATTAACTTTGAGGCAGCAGAAACGGCTACCGAAGCTGGCCTCGTTGCCGTGGTCGATAAGTGCATTAAGATGGAGCACGGTCGGTACGGCGGAATGCTCCACTGGGCAGGGATGAACACCGAAGTCATCTCGGCACAGCGTCGGAAAATGAAGGAATAACCAAACATGGAATAAGCAACTCATGAAGTTTGTTTTTCTAGGAATTGTTGTTCTTGCCGCAATCGGCTGCGGAAAGTCTGAGACCGTCACCATCGGTGAGCCGGGAGAAAAAGGCGTCTATCGACGAGAAATTGATAAGTCGAAAGACACCGCAGATCAGGCATCGGAAAAGATAAGGGAAGGCGACAAAGAAGCGTTCGGCAGTTAAGGCGTAAAATGGATCGGTGTCAAGACCGATTCCGACTCGCAT
>JAYVHY010000334.1:0-6787 GCA_043770615.1 Armatimonadota bacterium
TTGGATAAGGGTCTCGACGTCGAGATTCTTGTGGATCTTAGCGGCACTGCTGAGATCAAATTGATGTTTACCCATAAGCTTTCTATTCAAAAGGGTACCTCGCAGACTTGTTCCTCCGGTACCCCTGTCCGAGATATAACCTACGCGAAATGAACTAGAATGACTGTAGATGGAACGAAGAAAGTTGGACCAGAACGAGATTGAATCGAAACTAGCGGAAATGGACGGATGGGCACTTGATGAAGGTCAAATTATCAAAGAGTTTACGTTTGCAACCTACAAAGCCGGACTAGTTTTTGCCGTTGCCGTTGGACACTTCGCCGATCGAATGGATCATCATCCCGATATCTATATTGGGTACCAGAAGGTAGAGATCGCCATGAATACCCACGACCTTGACGGGATTTCAACATACGATATGGAACTTGCGCGCTTGATCGAAACGCTAGCCTGATCCGTTGCCGGTCTCTTCGAATCGAAAACTGAATTCAACTCGGATTTCGTAAGCTCGTGGCCACGGCAAACTGATTTTCAAGTTGTCCATATTCGTAATTACATACTCCTTGTTACCCGCATAGAACCGGCGAAGCTGAAATTGATTCTGGAAAATTTGGGCAACATGGCGTCGTAAGTCCGATTCGGCAAACTTGTTGACGGCATCAAAATTGGTTCCATAGATCTCGTCACGTTGGTCTTGAAGCGAGTCAATCATCGAGTACGTGGCTGGCCTGGTATAGCGATGGTACGCCCAGTCGTTGATCATCCGGTGCATGAGAAATTCGCGTTGGGCAATCTCCCTCTTGACCGGGTCAGCATCAAATTTTCGAGCACAGAGATAAACATTTGCCGCCGGAATCGAGGTGCCCATCGTGTTACCCGCAGTGTTCCAGCCCGCAAATGCAAGCAATTTGAATGACTTCCCGGTGCGAACCAGGAAGTTGAACAAGGCTTC
Organism: Armatimonadota bacterium; assembly: GCA_043770615.1. Lineage (GTDB taxonomy): Bacteria > Armatimonadota > Fimbriimonadia > Fimbriimonadales > Fimbriimonadaceae > Fimbriimonas. The sequence goes on from JAYVHY010000334.1 coordinate 953, forward strand.
ATCTGAAGACCCATTTCCTCCGAAATTGATGTCGGCAACCGCCACCGGAAATCCCTGATCAATCTCATTTTTCATGGATTCTAGGAAGTCTTCGAACTGTTGGTCTCGTCGCTTAGGAGTGTTTACGTAGAGCGCGTAGTCGTATTCTTCGCCATCTTTTGCCATTTCGGAACCAGAAGCAAAGAGCTGATCTTGAAGGCTTTCTTTAACGGTCTTGGATTCATACAACGCAAACTGGTTCTTACCGTCCTCATCGCTATAAACGATTCGCACTTTCGGCTTCCAGTTATGTTGGGCGAGGATTGCTCGACTCAGCAAGAGGTTTGAGTGTTGGTCAATTCCTTCACAAAAATAAACCTTTGGCAGCACTCTATACTGCTCCGCTAATTTCTTGAGCTTCGCATTTTCTTGTATCTGCGGTCCATCCGGCTTTGCATCGTCTTGCCCCATGATCAAGAATTCGATCTCTGGACCAATGCACATTCTTAAAAGTGCCGACTGAACTTCGACATTTCGCCTTCGAGTTCGCTCATATCTTAAGATTTCGACGGCGGGGACAACTTTACGGAGGTTACTGAGCTTTGCTGGCAACGACGCATCGTGGGTTCGCTCATATCGATCCTTCATTTCCTCGTATTTAGCGAGGTTGATCCGATAGCTTGCTGCCGCTTTCGTTGCAGTTGGGGTCAATCGCATGGTTGACATGTAAACATAGAGCTTAATTTCAGCCGAAGACTTGCGTTTGAATTCGATCAGGCGTTGAAGTCGCTTGATTCCGACGCCAGCGTCAACATCATTAGTTCGCGAAGCGATGAGACCGCCATACGCCAACATGTCACCGCTGACGATGATAGCGCTGACGTCGCTTAGGTTTTGCGACTCAAGCCATTCGTAAACTTTGTCAACATTTCCTGGCACCGTGAACTTGCCAAGGATGTCTAGCGGCGGGATGTCAATTTTCGTATTGTTCATCGCCCCTATCATTTGGGCGAATTGACCAGCAGCGGGTCGGCTATCGAGGGGAACCAAAAGGATACGGGTTCGCTTGATTTGTTCTTGACCATGAATTCCGAATATAGTGGACAACAGGCACAATATTACGGATAGGATTGCCTTTTGCACTGCTAAATCTCGGATTGAATTAGGCTAAACGAGCCGCGCGGTTTCGGACATATTCTGCGCTACGTTCAACCCATTTGAGGAATTCTTCACCGTTGTCGAGGATATTCTTGGGCAGTTTCACGTACTCGCGAAGGGGGTCTGCACCAGCTTCTGGACGCATTTCACTTGCGCCAGGGAAGGCAATCGCCTCCTCGTAGTGCTCTTGGCACAACTTAAGCGCGACGTCATTATCTACTAAAAAAGCGAACATTCGTTCGCCCGTGTAGACGCCCATTCCTCCGAACATTCTTCGAGCGCGCACCTCATAGGCATCTCCTGCCTGCATGATTTGCTCGTACCGAAGCGGTCTGTACACCATCGTTTCAGTTTCCGAAATCAGGATGAACTATAAGGCGGTAACGCCCTTCAGCCCTCCGGTTATTGTACCTGTGTTGAAGCTAATCGGAATACTAGGTTTTTCTTTGGGATCGAGTTGTAAGGGTACGGATGTACGCCAAAGTTGGAAATTCGTGTTCATGTGTTCGGCGAATAAGTGACTTACGGCAACTAGCTTGTGGCTTGAAGCTAGTTGCTGGCGGCTTTCCTTCACGGTAACCTATCGGAAAGAAAATGTCCAAAAAGCGCCTCATCATCATTGACGGATATTCCCTCCTTTTTCGGGCATTCTATGCCGGTCGTTATCTGGCAACTGCCGACGGGCGACCTACAAATGCGCTCTATGGGTTCACGTCCATGATGTTTTCACTCCTTGAGAAACAGCGACCGGATGCGATAGTGGTAGCGCTCGATCATCCGTCCAAGACGTTTCGTCATACCGAGTTCGCCGCATACAAGGGCACTCGCAAAGAAATCGCTCCCGAACTGATTTCCCAGCTCGATGAGTCTCGAAACCTCTTAACTGCCTTGGGAATTCCCCAAATTGAGTTGGTCGGGTTTGAAGCTGATGACATCGTCGGAACCATCAGTAGACTTGCGGAAGAGAACGGATACCTAACAACAATTATCACGGGTGATCTCGATGCACTCCAGCTTGTCGATGACTTTGTGACCGTAGTTACGCCAAAGACCGGTGTAAGCGAGATTGTGAGCTACGACCCTGCGGCGGTGTTCGAGAGAATGGGAGTGACTCCTGCCCAAGTCCCTGATTTCAAAGGCATCAAAGGCGACACCAGTGACAACATTCCGGGCGTTCCCGGCATCGGTGATAAGGGAGCGGCTGAGTTGATTTCGACCTTCGGTAGCGTTGAAGCAATTTTGGAACGCTATGAAGAGGTCCCCGAAAAGTATCGTAAGAAAATTGACAATTTTAAGGACCAAATGACCTTGTCAAAGTGGCTCGCCACCATCGATCGCAAAGTTCCGATCGAATACGACTTCAAGCCGTTTATCCTGACTCCCGATCAGCTTGCGGCGGCAAAACACTTCCTCGAGTCATTTGAACTCAAGGCTAGTTCACGAGCGTGTGACCGGGTGCTAGGACCATACGTCGATGGTTTCGAACACGGCGTCCATGCATCAGCCGAAGTCGTGAGCGAAAAGCTCAACTTTTCCACTCGTGAAGTGAGCTCGTTCATCATGCTTAAAAGCACGGTCAACAGTCAGCAGTACGGTATTCACTTTGCCTCAACGCCGAGTAATGACCTTTTTGACGAGACTGCCGAGAAAGCTTATGTCGCAATTGGCACCGAGGTCTTGGTTGCTAAAAAAGAAGACGGCATCCGCTTGCTCCAGACATTTCCCTCCCAAGCCGTGGCCCATGACGCCAAGCCAATGTATAAGGCGGCGCAGATGTTTGATAAGACCGTCGGCTTCGATTCCCTCATCGCGGCGTATGTCCTCCAATCCGGTCGGTCGAAGTATGAATTAGGCGACCTGGTGCAGGGTTACACAGACTTTTCGGCACCAACGACCCCGGAGGAAATCGCGGCGTCCCTTTTGCCGTTGCGAGAAGCCTTGAGCCAGAGGCTTCAGAAGGAAGAACAGATTCACGTATTTGAGAAGGTTGAGCTTCCTTTGACGCCAATCTTGGCGGAAATGGAAACGATCGGAATTCGCACGAACAAGGATCAATTGCGAGAATTCTCAAAGGAGCTCTCGGTTGCGATTGAACTCTCGACCGCCAAGATTTATGAAATGGCAGGGCAAGAGTTCACGATTGGCTCACCCAAGCAACTCGGCGAAATCTTGTTCGACAAACTAGGCATTCCGGGAGCGACGAAAACCAAGACTGGGTACGCGACTGGAGCGGAAATCCTCCAGCAAATCTCTCCAACCTATGAGATCGCGGGTGAAGTTTTGGCTTGGCGGGAGCTGTCCAAACTTCGTTCGACTTATGCCGAGGCACTGCAAACCCAGATCGGACCCGACGGACGAATCCACACTTCGTATTCACAGACCGTCGCCGCCACTGGGCGAATTTCCTCAAACGACCCGAATCTGCAGAATATTCCGATCCGAACTGAACTCGGACGATCGATTCGCAAAGCGTTTGGCGCCGCCGACGGCTACTCGTTGGCTTCGTTTGACTACTCCCAGATTGAGCTAAGGGTTCTCGCTCACATGTGCGGTGAACCGGCCCTGGTTGATGCCTTTGAGCATCATGTGGACGTCCACACCGCGACGGCAAAGCTGATGTTCAACACGGACGAGCCGACGAAGACTCAACGCGGCTACGCCAAGATGCTGAACTACGCGGTCTTATACGGCGTTACTGATTTCGGGCTTGCCAATCAACTGGGCGGAGGCTTTAGTCGTGCCGAGGCAAAAGAACTGATCAATACCTATAACGAGCGATTCCCGACCGTGAAAGGCTTTACCCAAAGCGTGATCGAGGAAGCCCGAAGTAAGGGATTCACGACTACGATGACCGGGCGCCGCCGCTACTTCCCGGATATCCATGCTTCGAAATTTATGGAACGGCAGTATGCCGAACGACAGGCGATGAACGCACCGATCCAAGGGACGGCGGCGGACATGATCAAGCTCGCGATGCTGTCGGTGAGGAAACAACTTGAAGGTTCGGGAACGCGAATGCTCTTGACTGTTCACGACGAACTCGTCTTTGAACTTAAGGATGGTGAAGACTCTATCTTGCCGCCAATTCGTGGCCTGATGGAAACCTCGCTTCCCTTGAAGGTCCCCGTCGAAGTTGACCTGAAGATCGGCGAGAATTGGAACGAGATGAAGGTCGTTGGTCGCTAGATTTTTGTAATATCGCTAACCTGTAGCTTGTCCCTTCGAGCATGATATATCCGTAAAACATGGACCTCGTTTTTCGTTTCGTCGACATGAAAGATCACTCGATGTGAATAGTGAAGAAATTGACGAAGTTCAATTGCGAAATGGGATTGTTCGTCAATGACGAGGAATCGACGAGGCATCTCGGAAAGCGAGAAGATCATACCCTCCAACTCTCGGAGCCAAATCTTTGCTCTCTCATCATCATTCTCTTGACGAATAATGTATTCCGCGTACTCAACCGCGTCAGCTTCCGCTGGACCCTGAATAATGACTTTATAGGTCAAGTTTCTTCCTTATGTCCCTAAATGCCTGATCGGCTGCCTTACCCTCACCTCGGTTCATGCTCTCAATTCCTTCGTTGACTGCTTTGACAAAACAGGCTTCTTCGTAGGCGTCAGACATGAGCTGATAGACTTCGGCATCAACGATCACGCATTCTGGTTTTCCGTTAACCGTGAGCACTTCTGGGTTCTTGGTCAACTTGATTCGATCAAGATAAGTCTTGTAATTCCGCACGAAGTCGGAGACCGGATGAATCTGCGCAATTTTAATCATTACATAAAATTTACCATAGAATTCTATGTAATATGTCAAATGATTTGAATTTGCACATCGGCGAAAAGTTGCTTCTTGGCTGAAGTCTGACAGCTGACAGCTTCTTAACCTGATACACCGGTAAACTCAAGCTTCAATGGTTTCTAGTACCTACTTGAGTGATGGATGGGAGTTCATCGAGACCCGCCTCGATAAGCCAAACGCAACGATCGGCTATTCCAACCCTGAATGGCTGAGCGCGATCGTCCCCGGTCACATCCACCTCGACCTAATGGAGCATGGCATCATCCCAAACCCTCACGAGCGGATGAACGAAATTGGAGCTCAGTGGGTTGATTCCACCGACTGGTCGTACCGCTGCAAATTCGATTGGGAACCCGACCCCGATGCCCCCAAGCGCGTCCTCATGTTCGACGGCCTTGACACGGTCTGCACCATTTCTCTCAACGGAACCAAGATCGCCGAGCACGACAACATGTTCGTCCCGCTCGAAGTCGATGTCACCAATCACCTCAAGAGTGGTGAAAACGAACTCCGAATCGACTTCAATTCAGCCCTGAACGTGGGAGCCGAGCGAATGGCGGCATATTTCAAAGCCCAAGGCATGCCCGAAGCCGTCGAACGATTTGAAGAGCGATCCTTCGTCCGCAAAATCCAGTGCATGTACGGCTGGGATTGGGGTCCTCGACTCGTCTCATGCGGCGTCTGGCGACCAGTTCGCCTCATCGAATACGCAAGCCGAGTCATCTCGCTTAGTGCTACCCAAGACTGGCAACCCGACGGCAGCGTCATCCTGACTGCCCACGTCGAGCACGAAGGCCCGGGCGAACTCGACTATGAACTCATCATCGGTGACGAAGCCCTCAGCTCGTCCACCGGAAAGTTCCATATCGAGAACCCTCCGCTTTGGTGGCCCGC
>JAYVHY010000335.1:0-3074 GCA_043770615.1 Armatimonadota bacterium
TCGGGATCAAGATTCGCGGCCTTTGCTTCATACTTCCCACTCATCTGGTAGGTATTGGTGAGCATGATGCGCTTCTGAAGCTTCTTGAGACTCCACTTGTCCTCAGTTACGAAAGTTGTAGCGAGCCAGTCAAGTAACTCTGGGTGGCTCGGCAAGTCGCCAAGGGCACCGAAGTTATCAGTTGAGCCAACGAGCCCGCGACCAAATCGCCAACGCCAAACTCGGTTAACGAAGACTCTCGCGGTAAGCGGATTTTTGCCGTCGGTCATCCAGTTTGCGAGTTCAAGTCGTCCGCTTGAGTTAGCAGGCAAACTTGGTTGCTTAGGTTCCGAAACGGCAGTAGGGAAGCGTCTGATGGTTTGCTCACCTAGGGTTAGATAGTTTCCTCGAAGGTGAACTTTAAGGTCGGTCGGCTTTCCTTCTTCTACCGCCATCGCGCGTGGCAACTTGGGCTTCGATTTGTTAAGAGCGGTAACTTCATCGCCTAAAGCCTTGAGTTCCTTTGATACCGGAGCAGGGAAGAGGTGGTCTGCCTTCTCCGGAAGCTCAATTCGTAGGTCAATCTTATTCTTAATTCTTTCAGAAATATCCTTGACAATCTCAGGAATGAGTTTGTTTTGCTTGGCAATGTAATCCAGGACATCGGTAGGAGGTTGACCCGGTCGAGAGATCAATAGGAACTTATCAATGTGAGGAAAATAGCTTTCCCGGTGAAACTTAATCGTGTTCTTGCCGGCATTAAGCATAAAGATGCCTTCTGCATGCCATTGCTGGTGATCAGGATCAAACCCGCCTGTAATTTTGGCTGCCGCATTAGAAAGGGCCACGGACCCATTGGCATAAACGACTATCGGTCGAGAGTCGTTTGAGGCATATCGTAGGTCAAGCTGATAAGCACCAGCCGTTGGAACATTCACCTCATATTCGGTGACGTTAGGGAAGTTACCAATGTTTACCAGAACGCCAATACCTTTGCCAAAGCCGTTTTTATCCTTACTAACATTACCAACAACGAAATCCTCGGCTTCGTAGACGAATGCCTCTGAAGGAGCAACTCCATTTGGCTTTGCAATTACCGGTTTGACTTCCGACTTGCTTTTCTCAGCCGCAATCAATTCCCGAGCCGCTTTTTCGTAAACTGGAATTTGAGGTTGGAGTTCCTTTACTAATACATCGCTGGCAGCTTTTCGCTTCTTTTCCGCGGTTTCATTTTTGGCTTTAACTTGGGCCTCAATTGAGGCTACTTTTTCCTTGTCTTCCTTGGTGCCTAGAGCCCGCTCATTCCAATCAGCCACAACTCTGAAATTAAGCATGGTCTTGGTAGATTTGAAAATTCCTGCAAGTGAATAATAGTCCTTCGCGGAAATCGGGTCGAATTTGTGATCATGGCAACGGGCGCAACCAACAGTTAAGCCCAGAAACGTTTTGGTCAGAGTGTCAACCTGTTCGTCAATAATGTCCATTTCTTGTTTGACCGGATCATCTTCGGCGAGCATTTTTCCGCCAACCGCCAAGTATCCAGTGGCAACAATTCCATCATCACCGGCCCCAGGCAGGATGTCGCCGGCAACTTGCTCCTGAATAAATCGACTAATTGGCTTATCAGCATTGATTGCATTGATCACCCAGTCTCGATATCGCCAGGCATTCACAAAAACTAAGTTCTCGTCAAGACCGTTTGAATCGGCATAACGAGCGACGTCGAGCCAGTGGCGTCCCCATCGTTCGCCGTAAGCAGGCGATGCAAGTAAGCGATCGACTAATCGCTCAAATGCGTTTGGCTTGTTGTCAGCAAGAAATGCATCGACTTCCCGGGTAGTTGGCGGAAGTCCAGTAAGGTCGAATGTGGCTCTTCTAACAAGCGTTCTTTTATCTGCGGCAGGAGCTGGCTTGAGTCCTTTTGACTCTAACTTTGCCAAAATAAAGGCATCCAGTGGATTTGCGGCCCACGCTTTGTTCTTAACTTTGGGCAACGTCGGGTTTTTTGGCGGAACGAACGCCCAAAACTGACCCTTTGGTTTTACAATTGTTTTCGCACTTGGCCATTGTGCTCCGGCCTTAGCCCAAGCCGTGAGCGCGGCTAATTCATCAACCGGCAGTTTGCCTGAGGGAGGCATTTTTAGCCCACCTTTGTAAGAAATCGCATCTGCGAGGATCGGGGCAACATTTGCGGGTATCGCCTTATCGAGCCTTAAGCCACCCAGCTGTTGCTTTGGGCCGTGGCAGGCTACGCATTTTGCCTGAAGGGTTGGGCGAACTTTGGCTTCAAAAACCGCGTCAGCTTCCTTGGATGTCGGAACTTGTGTTGGTACGGCTTGTGCTCCGAGGAAAACCAAAACAAGGCTAGAAGCTAATATCCCCCGATTTAAGATCTTTTTGATCAAGTCTGATTTACGGTTTGTAAATCTATTCTCGTGAAAGTCAATTGATCCTCGCGACATTGTGCGAATTATACAATCTATATTGCCGAGATTTAGGCTCAATTGAGAGTAAACAGGTAAGAAAGTCTCGAGGCTGAGCAGGAGAACCCAATTCTTCTGGGATACAAAACAGTCATAATAAAGATTATCAGAACGATAATCTCTCGATGGTTAAGGCAATGATTTATGCTCTTTCCAACAAGAGACTGGTCCTTCAATCGCTGCCTTAAGCTGTCCTGGAATTTGTTTCTAGGGTTCGTTTGCTCTGATATGTCCAAATTGGATGCTGCCTGAACGGGACAACATATCTAAATTGGCAAAAGTAGATGTCTCGGATCAGTTGGTTAATTGCGGAAGGTTTGGGAAATTTGTTCCTCTCCTCCGGCCCAATGACCTTCATGCAGCCGAATGGTCGTTCGAGTGCAGTTTCAAATTGATCTTCTGCAAATGTTGTTCGGCGCTAGATATCCACGATTGGGTGGAATCGAGACTCTTCGTGGTCTCCTTTTTCTTGTTCGACATGAACTTGTATGCAACGGCGGCAACACCGGCAGCGACTGCCGCGACCCATAGAGCGTTTTTCTTCATTGATTCTGTCTCCTCAGCCTTTAAAATAATCATTGGTATTTAAGAACGATTACTTACTTAATTCGT
>JAYVHY010000336.1:0-16171 GCA_043770615.1 Armatimonadota bacterium
AGTTGACGCTTATAGACATGACCAAACCGAAGAAGAAATTCGGGCTGCATGGTCACAAAGCAATCCAGTTTCTGAAGTCGCTCAATCTGAGCATCACTAAGAATCATTGCGTGCTCCAGCCGATGTTTAGCCGGAACCCCAGTGGCCTCGAAAGCATCCATGACCAAATCGGAAGCATAATCACCAATCGCATGAATCGCAACCTGGTAACCCGCGTCGCTTGCCACCTTGGTCATGTGCGTCAACTTCTCGGGCGAATAGATCAATTGTCCGCTCGTGCCTACTTCTGACGTGTTTTGACCATTTTTGGAAATCACCGGACCGTTTGCCGGAAGCCCAGAATAGGACCCATAAATCGCTGCCGTAGCCGATCCGATCGCCCCATCGGCAAAGAGCTTGATTCCCGCGATCCTGGTTCGATCGGGATCAGTGAACATGGTCTCCTGCTCTCGCAAGGCATCTAACCCAATCCCCCTTGGACCAAAGACATCTCGCCATTGAATATAAAGTCGAGTCCTTATTCGGCACCCTTGAGCGGCGGCAATTTGATAAGCTTCAAGCTCATTCAGCAGGTGAAATCGACCAGTCATCATATCGGAGGCGCACGTAATGCCAAGGGCAGCCATTCGGTCTCCCGCCGCCATGATCGCCTCAACCATTTCCTCAATCGTTGGTGTCGGAGTCGCTTGCCAAACCCGCTCATGGGCGTCTTCCAGCAATACTCCGTTCAATCTTCCAGCGGAGTCCCGACAAAATTCTCCACCCGAGGGGTTCACAACATCCTCAGTAACTTTTGCCAAGGCAAGCGCAACCGAATTTGCCACGCTGCAGTGACCATTGTAATGACGTAACAAAATTGGCCGAGTCGATGAAATCCCGTCCAGGTCATGAACGGTTAAATGCTGTCCATCCTCAAATTTGTTATGATCATACTGAACCGCAAGCAGCCACCCGTCCGGCTGCTCACGATGCCGATCCATAACCATTTCAAGGATCTGCTCTCGAGTCGAACACTTAGTCAAATTCAGCTTGAGTAAATCCAATCCGGTGGGCAAGATGTGGCAATGCGAGTCGATAAAGCCAGGAAGCATGATCTTCCCACCACAATCAATCACTTCATCAACTTCGGTTAGAACCTGTGCGGGAATTGGCTTTGAAGCAAAAAGACCATCCTCGACATAAATCTCATGGTACGCGTCGTGATTCAGAGTTCGAAAATTCTTGTACTTAATCATGAACCGGTTATCTCTCCAGCCACTCGATGAGCACTCTCAAGCGCGCCCTCGATAAATCCTACCCACGTTGCCGTATGCTCGCCCGCAAAGTGAATCCTGCCGTGCGGTTTCACCATGTTCTCCGCGTGGTTCAGCGTATAGCCAGGCGCGTAGTGAGAAAATGCCCCCAGCGAATAGGGATCATTGATCCAATCAAACATTTCCCCTTTAATGAAGTGCTCCCTAGCTTCTGGAAAGTACTGCGACAATTCGTAAACTCCCGCATTGACCGGGTCCGCCAATTGGGTCCATTCAACTGCTCTTTCGCCAGTGATGTAAGCCGTCAAAATTGGTCGTTTACCCCGAGATCCATCCCAAAGTTGTTGAAGCGCACCATCACAATGAAACCGACCACAAAAGCCACGATCAGTCCACCAAGCTCGCGAAAATTCCCACACAATCTTGATCGCTCGGCTCATCCCGCATGCTTCAATCGCGCATCGTTTCGCCCCGTCGAGTGCTGGTTCAAAGATCACTCGCTCAAGGCACGGCGGTGGAAGGGTCAAGACAACCGCGTCAAATGTCTCCGAACCTGATTCAAACTCTAAAGTTACGTTCATCGAATTGTGCCGCACGCGTCGTAGAGGCATTCCTAGTCGAACTTCGCCTTTAAAATCACTCCTCATCCGGTCAAGCAAATCAGAAAATCCTAACGGCGACCGAAAGGCGCTCATCTCGCTTTCGCCGCGATTCAGGTTCTCGCGATCAATGTAATGCACGTAGCCAGCGAGCCAACCAAGCAAACCAATTTTCGATAAGTCGTCACCTTCGTCACTCCGAAGGTTGGCTGTCATCCACCAATGCCCCCGATCACTAACACAATGTTGACGCACAAATGAAGCCAAGGTCAGAGTGTCATATTTGGCAAATTTTTCGTTTTTCCAAGCTGGAACCGTAAGTTCCCTCGCCAACGATCTCGCCATTAACTCAACCGTTTCTTCGTCCGTAAGCAGGTCCGCCCACAAGTCATCCGTTTTACGAACTTCCCCTCGATAAATCGCCAGAGCCGGCTCCCGAACTGCCTCATCCAGACGGGTCTGATATTTCGCAACAAGAGCATGGATCAATGGTTGATCAGAGTCAATCCACTCACCGCCAGCTTCAAAAGTCGGACCGTTCGCATCCGAGACCGTGTGTAATCGTCCACAAATCCGGTCTCTGGCTTCAAAAACCGTAACCTCGCACCCGGACTCTTCCAAAAGTAAGGCTGCCTGCAGTCCGGATATTCCTGCGCCAACAACCCCAACTCTCACTTCTTACCTCGAACTGCGTACAGGGCAAAAAGCGAAGCTACTAATCCAATTGCCCCAAACAATCTTGTGATTCCCGTGGCATACCCAAACACCAAAACCGACACCAAGAGGCAAGCGATAACCGCAACGGCTTTTATGTTAAATGGCTTGTGCAACGCGACGAAGCCTCCGCCAAAACAAACAATCAGAATCAACGGAATCAGCATCGCCTTGATCATGCCGACACCTTGCCCAGCAAAGCCTGAACTTGCTCTTTGGTACTAAGTTTCACCATGTATGTTTGATCTGACTTTCGATCATGAAAGTCATGCGAAACCGCGTTTACGACTCCAACTCGGCGCTCGTTAGCAAGACCAACCAGGGAAGCATATTCAGGTTCCAAAAGCGCAACCTCAAAAGCATCATGAAACTGCCAAACGCTTTGAACCGCAAGTGCGGGTCCATCGGCGGTAATTCCGATATGCTTGATATGCCCTTCTTGCTTGGCAAACTCAAGCGCGGCCAGCGCCCCGTTAATCTGAAACTCTTCCACCACACGTCTAATTCGTAAGAAATAGAAGTCAATCATCGGGCGACCCACCGAGGACAGAACCTCAATCAGATGAGCTTGCATCAGGTCGGTCGCATGATCCTGACTCGTTGCTCGCTCGTACTGAGTCGAGCTTTTCACGCTAAGAATGTCAGTTCCGCCCCGCAGAAACCCACCCCACAGCGCAGGTTGAGACGTGATGTCAATGGGGACATTCAACTCCCGAACTGAGCCAACCAAATCCTCTGGCGACGTTTCCGTTGAAACACCTAGGGCAACCCATAACTTGGAATATTGTTCGTTTGTCCTGCCTAATATGTCCTTATTCACGAAGCTCCCAAGAAGACAATTCCCCAGTTAATACGTTCGACGAGGACAATCAAAAAGACCCCCACTGAAATAAAGCCGTTCAAAGTAAAGAAGGCAAAGTTTACATTGCTAAGATCGTCAGGTTTCACCAAAGATTGCTCGTAAACCAGCATGCCAGCCGCAAATAGTGGCGCAAGCCAACCGACCAAACCAACGTGAGCAAATGTGAAGGCAGCAACCAGAAATCCAATTGCCGCTCCGTGAGACAGACGACTAATCAAAAGTGCCTTCGCCTTTCCAAACTTTGCCGGAACCGAAAATAGACCATTCTTGCGGTCAAATTCCTCATCCTGCAAGGCATAAATGATGTCAAACCCCGCCGTCCACATGAGCACTGCCAATGACAATAAGATCGGTAGTACCGCCAATTTTCCTTGAACCGCGATCCACGCTGCACTTGGCGCGATCGCCAATGACGCCCCTAACCAGTAATGACAGAGCCACGTAAACCGCTTGGTCCGCGAATAAAATATTGTCACAAAGAGAGCAATCGGAGACAAGACCAAAGTGAGGGTATTGAGACTTGCCGCCGCAAAAACAAACAAGGCAATCGAAGCGTAAAAGTATAAGTTCACTTGCTTTAAGCTTAACAAACCAGCCGGAATAGCACGGCGATTGGTTCGGTCGTTCACCGCATCAATATCTCGATCCGCGATACGGTTATACGTCATCGCTGCGGTTCGGCAACTGACCATCGCAAGCAAGATCAGCAAAAACACCCGCCAACCTGGCCAGCCGGATGGCGACGCCCAAATCATCCCGATCATCGCATAAGGCAAGGCAAAAATCGAGTGCTCAAATTTGATCATTTCGAGAAACACTCGAAATGCCTTCCATCCGGAGGTTTGACCAGTTATTTGAGCCATTCCCTATATTCTACGTTGTCTTAGAACTCGTAGGCTGCCGGACCGAACTCAATCCTTCCACTCTTCGGCTGATTTTTGTCGGCGGCTTCAACGTAAAGTACGTGCTCCCACTCCAATTTACCTTTCGGAGTAGTCCCACCCGAACTAGCCGGTAAGTTCGAAAACGGAATAACCACCGCTCGCCAACCGTCCTTATCCGAATCAGCATTCAGCGTCCCAAGGAACACTTGATAAACCGTTCCGCTCTCGTCGCGGAATCGCGCGTACAAGTAATTAAACGAACTATCCGGCTTGATCCAAATCACAAATCGCTTTGCGCCCTCGGGGATAGAAACTCCCTGAATCGGAGCCAAACCACACTTTTGCAACTGACCGCTAAAACTATATTCAGCCGCTCCGCCCAACTTAGTTCGAGCAATCTGACCGTTGCCCGGACCTCCTTGGAGTTGCCACAAGGCCGGATCAAGGTCAACCCGCTTGATTTGACTATCACCAACCATTTTGCCGCCAACCAGAGCCTTTATTTGAGAATCTGAATCGTTGTTGGCTAATGGTTCGATAAGCCGTTCCGTCTTCACATTGGTAAAACAGGTTACTGCCGCCCCGGTGTCCTTGCGATCATAGCGAAACTCAACTTTCGCGTTAGGCATCGACGTTGGCTTTTCAATAATCGCACACCAGCCCTCCTCATCAATTGGCGGTGCAAATGCAATGCTCAGATCCGTTTTGACAATTAATGGAGGAGTCTTGCCTACAACCGGTTTTGTCGTCGGATTTCGATCCGGGGTAGGAATCGTGACCGGTGGCTTAGTAACCGGCGGCTTTGTCACTGGAGGTTTTGTTACTGGAGGATTTGGGTCAGAAATCGGCTTCGATGGTGAACTCGCATCCGACTTCGATTCCGCAATAATTGAATTGTAAAGCGCGCGGTTGGATCGATCCGACATGTCATACGCTTCAAGCTTTGGTAGTCCGCCAATCTTTTGGTACCACGTTGCCCGAACCATCTTGCCCTCGCCAACTCCGACAATCACCCAATCAAGGGGATCGCGCTTCTGCATCCGCTTAAAGATCGTGCAGCCCTTAAACGCCTTTTGCACAAGTCGGACGGCATCGTAGGCTGGTTTGGGAGCCAAATTTGACTTCACAATTCCAAATCGATGATCAATATTGTTGGGGTTCGGACCATCGTCCTTCCACCCGTAATAAATCGAAACCGGACTCCCAGCCGCTGCGCTCAATAGCCAAAGTTTGCTCAGGTACATCGCTTGCCGGTCGTCATTTACGCCGGTACTTGGTGCCGTGCTGTAACCCCATTCCGAACAAACAACCGGCAGGTTTTCGCGTCCAATCGGTGCCCGTGCCCGAATGATCTCTTGCACTCGCTCGTACTCTTTTACGACCGTTTCCGGACCACTGGCCCGATACGGATGAACCGAAACGCCGTCAATCAGTCCGAGTAATTCGGCACTCAAAACTCGCTTCAGAAAATCGTCATCAATTCTTGAGGTGCCCGGAGCAATGATTCGGCACTTCGGATCGGCTTCGCGCATGGCTCTCGCCGCTTTGAGCGCCAAAGAAGCATAACTGGCGGCATCCGCCTTTGGCTTCCACGAGTTGTCAGTGTTTGGCTCGTTCCAAATCTCCCAGACGATTTCTTCGCCCCGGAAATGGGTAATGACTGCCTGGGCCCAGCTAGCATATGCGTCTTGAGCCCGAGCCGATTTCGGAGCCCCATTGTCGTACAGTTTGTTTCCGTTGTTGAGCACAAAAAGGACGCGAATACCGGCCGCTTTGAACTGACCAACCATGCGATCGTAGACCGAAAAATCGTACTTCCCTGCCGCTTTCTCCGTAAGCTCCCAATTAAAATTAGCCCGAACGTAGTCTACGCCCGATGCTCGCAGGAGATTCATTTCTCCCGGCTCAGGTGCTGTGAAATGTATGTTTACTCCAAAGCCCTGCCAGATCTTCTGAGGAGCCGGCGCTTGTTGAACAAACGCAAGTCCGCAGAGTGCCGCCGTAACGAAACCCATTCCCACGATTATAAGTCAATTTCTTGGTGATAGCAACTGGTAATTGACTGTTAATGAACGAATAAGGTCTTGGGGCGACCGGGGCATTAGCCCATTCAGAGTCTTCATGACTAGCAATTGGAAGTTTCATTGGGAGTCCGATCAGAAACGGCTTTCGATAAAAAAGTGAGATAAAACTTCAATTTGTCTTCTTGATTCGAATGCTCAGGATATATGAAAGCCGGGAATTGGAGCCATGTTGGTGGGTTTGATGATTTTTGAAGAGCATTTATATGGATGTATGTCTAGTATCTGTTGTTTCATCAATTATTGACTCAAAACCGAGCGGGGAGAATAAAGTGTCAGCTCGCCCCAAAATTTCGGGATTAGAAAAGTGCTTTGGTGACCTGACTATCACTCCTACTTTGGTACGGTGAAACGTGGCGTGTTGACCTTATGCCCATAGTTCAGACTACTTCGATTAACGTGTTGGTGGTCGCCAGGCCAAAAAGACGACTCAGCCCACAGGGAAGCTCGCCCATAAAAGTGCCTACCCATAAAGTGCTTCAACATATTATCTACAAAACAAGTATAATACCCCTGTGGGAATTACGGGCTATGTAAAAGCGGCACTATGCGCCGCATTCTTTATTCCGGCGGTGCTCTTTGCTCAACAGGAAGGCGTGTCGACCGAAGTCGTTGTAGGACAAGACGGTCTTCCTGTGGTAAGCGTTGGCCCTGTCAGCGCCTTACAAGAATGGACATTTACCTTTTCAGGAGGAACGGTCGAGCAGGCATCTACCGAGAACGGTGCTCACGTCGCGGGCATGACGGAGACGGCGACCCTTACGTCTACCGGAATAAAGCGGTTTATCGCTCGCGGCAATCGCGCATGGTTTACCGGATCGGTTACGGTTACGGCCACGCACGACGACGCTAATTTTGGAGAAGTCCCAAAGTCGATTCTCTTTCAACGCTATATGCAGCATGAAATCGACGGCAGTGGGCGTATCCCAGAAGCGACTCCAATTACGCCAACCGGCCAAACTCCATACATATTTTTGATCAAGGGCGGACAAAACACTGGTTCGACGGGCTGGGAATACAACAAGCTTGGCAAGTACAGTACGGAATACCAGTTCGTGGACCGCGCACAGGACGGAACCTGGACCCTTACGTTCGCGACAGACTGGAATACTCCAAGCAATACCTGGGATTCTGCCGCTTACCAGCAGCTATTTTCGACTAAGTGGAAAATGAATTTACGTGTAATGGCGGTTGTAGCTAAGTTAGGCATTACAGCCACTGGCTACTCAAACTGCAAAAACTCAATTGTCGACAATACGGGCAACATGCAGGTACTAGCCGGTTCGAATTTAGCGGCCGTGGTGACGACCAATGCATGGGATGTGCCGTGGCAAAATTCCACCAATGGTGACTTTGGAATCCCACCACTGATCTTTCAAGCGACAAACACGACGTTCGACTTGCCGCTTAGCACTGCCGAAAGCCCTCTGTTTGCCTACAAGTCCTTTGCAGGACCTGGCGATCCGGTAGGGGGAAATTGGGACGATCACAACTATGGGAAGACATTCAAACCAATTCTCCAGGAGTTGCCCAGCCTAACAGGCATTTCGTTATCCAAATTCACCCCGTTGACGTTCTGCCTTGCTGGAGTTGGAAACGATGTAATTAAAGCTCACTCCACCTTTACCACTGAGGCTAACGTGGTTCCATTTAACCCGTCTGTCGGTGTCGTGGTGGTGTACCCGGAGCAGGTCGAGTTGTCATATGACCCGGAGAATATCGGATCGACGAAAGGGGCGTACGGCTATCTTTCGTCTGAAACGCCAAACATTACGGACGAACACAAACTCCAGATTCCTTACTTCAAACAAGGGGCTACCTCGAAGTCTGGAGGCTTTACCTTCAGAAGCAAATTCAAGATTCCGGCAGCGTTTTACAACGGCATGTCAGGTCCGACTTGTAAAATTTTCTATCACCAGTTGATTGCGGGCTTCGCTTACTTCCAAGAATATCCGAAAGACACACAGACTTCCGTATATTGGACAGATCCAACTCACAACCAAACGAACTTCAACTTTCTGAATTATCGAGACGGACTTTTCGTATATCCTAAAACATTCGACAGCATAAAAACTCATGCGGACCTCAAGTGTCTCGACACCAATGGGGATCCGGCTGACCAGAATTTCATATATATGTCGGATTCGCCAGGCTTGGCCGTGTGCAACACTACGGATCCAGGACATTCCGACGCCGGTTCCATCACCATGTTCCAGCAGGGTTCCAACCTGAACGCTTACGTGATGCTGAAAGTTGGCAACCAACTCGTTCCCGTGATGTATGCGCGCTGGGGAGTTAATGTCAAGGTTGAGCGTAAAAAGTACGTCAACGGAGCGGATCCCATGCTGGCTATCGACCACTCACCTGGATCAATAAAAAGTAACTCAGCGACTGCTCCCACGTCTTTTCCTATAAAAGGAAAGGCTGATTTTCCTGTCTATCCAGACATCGTTCCTTACTTTGAGGGCAATTAAAAAATGAACTATTCCCGACCCATTATCCTCGGCCTGGTCTTCTCGTGCATCAGCACTGCCGCCCTGGCCCAAGGAAAGCGAATCCAAATACCGACCGACGAAAAGAGCATTCTCCCTAAATACGATCTGTCCGGGTTTTACCACCTCATGAAGCAGAAGAAGGTGAAGGAAGCCACGGCACTTATCGATCGACTGCAGATTGCCTATCCCGAAGAGCAAGAAATTGAACGGCATTTCGTCATGATGTTCATCTGCCAAGAAAGAGACTCCGAAGTTGTTTCAAGGGCAGCGCAGTACGTGCAAATGCCACAGGTCAAGAACTGGTTAGGCGTCCCTAAGGCAAAGCTGAATTTGCAGATTCGAACCGGAATAGCTACATATTCGGCCAAATCAAAGCCAGTGCATCTTCGCCAAGTAGCAGAACTGCAAAACGCTTACAGCCAGATACTAACAGGTCCAAGTGCGTCCGAGTGGGTCAAGCTAGGATTCCTCAATCGAGTTTTCAAAGACGATCCGAATAATCCGGAGGCAATCTGCCACCTCTTCGGAACGATGTCCAATGCCGAGTGCGTTTCCAAAATGAGAACTTTCTCTCTGGATCGCTTATGGGCGGCATATGCACGAGGGAACCCATATTCGAGCCAAAGAGTCTTGAAGAATCTCATCGAGACGAAGAACTGGATGACGAGCCATCCCAACGGCGTGCCGTACGCGTGGCGAGACTCCACCACGGTTCTTCCGCCCAAGAAATAGTGTAAAACACGTTAGATATTCCATGCTTCTTGCAACTGCGATTTTGGGCGCAGTTGGAATGTCGCAGACGCCCGTCAACGCAGATGGCTAACGTTAGATTCCCTCAGAAAGCCATCCGACGGATTTGAACTCCATTTGATTTTCCATCTTTTCGCGAAGGCCCTCATTCAATTCTGCATATTGATTGAAGACTCGTAGACCAACCTTCGATTTTGATTTCTCTCACTATGGCTTCGTCAAGATGCCCTTTCGAGCATTGGTTCATCTTGACGCACGGCACAAAAGACCCAAGACATACCGTCTGCGGTCATTGCATGTCGGACAGTTGCCGTTCGGAGGTATCTTTGTTGCCCGTTCGCACGTAGGGTTCTGGCACGAGTAATACTTCGAAAGGCAAGCCATTTCGTGGGCGGAGCTATTTTGTCGCACTGCTCTGAGATCTCGGCGTTATCCCGGCTAGCCGGGTGGACCACTGCGCTTAACGAAGTAACGTCCCGAAACGGGACGACGCTGACATGCAGCTAGAGAAGTAAGCGGAAAAACTATTGAGACCTACTTCTCACCCCTTCCCAAAAATTTCTCGCGGAATTCCCGCAACCTCGCCGCCAGGAATCAATCCCACCAGAAGAACCAGACATTAGCGCCCAGGATTGAGTTCGCAAGGGCGGTTACCGTTTCGGTTCCCTGGTCCACAACGTCCGGACAAAGGATGAACATCTCCATCGCCAGTTTTGCCGCAACCGCAGGGTCCTCGACGGGCTGGTCGAGCCAAAACTCGATCACGTCGCTTGAGATCAGAGCCGGGACGGCGCCAAACCGATCGAACCAATCCTTGAAAACTGCCGTGAGCTCTTGGTCGAATGGGACCTCGTTCCAACCGCCAAACGGGTAATGGGCAAACACTTGCCAAGGCTGGTCGCATGGGATTTCGGACAGGAATGCACTCTTTCCTAACGTCGGACCAGAGAAATCCTTAACGGGTTTCTTCGGTCGGGTTAGCTCGGCGGGATCGGGTTCTTGATGCGAGATTGCGAACTCTTCGTCCATTTCTTCATCCACGTCCAAACCTTGGTCATCGTGACGGGCGGCGAAGAACTTGGGGAGGTCGACTTTGGCGGCCAGAGTGAGGGTTTCGGATGGCAGCTCATCCTCGGCATCCGCTTTGATTTCGGCAAGTTCAAACGGGTCGATAAGAATGACCATGGTGCCAGCGGTTGTGCGTCTTCGTCGCTGCCATTCAGCTTGAGCCGCTCCAAGCTTTACCGGAACTAGGGCAAGCGAGCCACCACGAACCCGGAGATTCTGGGGTGGTGCGCTGGCCGTCTGGGTTGAGGCGGAAGTGGTCGCCGATTTGGAGAAGAGCTTTTTGAACCAATTCATTTTTTGGGAGCATACCAAGATGTCAGCTGCGGCTTGATGTCGCGTTACGGAGTGTTATCTTTCATTATTATTGCCGTTTGACGCAACAATTCACAAAATGAATCAATTTGCCTTACAATGAGTGAACAGTTGACGCCGTTTGGAGGCACTAACATTTATGGATCATTCGAAGCTTGAGTTATTACGGCAGGTGAGGATTAACAAGCCGTGCGGTGCGGATTGGGACGACATGTCGGGTGACGAGCAGAGTCGGCATTGCTCCAAGTGCAACCTAAGCGTGAACAACGTCGCCGAGATGAGTGCGGTAGAGGCCGAAGAATTGTTCGCTTCTGGCGGGCATGTGTGCGCTCGGTTAACGATTGATGACCAGCAAAGCTTACTGACCCGGGACGGTTGGATTCCTCGAATGATGTTGGCGGGAGCGGTTGCCGCGACCATGACCGGATGCGGGCATGCGAAAAGTACGGCGGCGGTTTCTACCACGCAAAGCAATGTAGAGCTGGCAAAAGACAAGGTTGTTGAAGTCGGAACCGAGGCGTACTACACGTTATTTCCGCACGCACGTCCGCGGATGGTCTTAGCGGGAAGGATTGTAGCACCGTCGTCTTACATGTCGAGCGGGAAATCTTCCGGCGGAGCTGGAACCCCGTGATTCGCACCATTGTCGCCTTTGGGCTGGTTGAGGCGGAAGTGGTCGCCGATTTGGAGAAGAGCTTTTTGAACCAATTCATTTTTCGGGAGCATACCAAGAAGCTGATTGCGGCTTGATGTCGAGTTGCAGAATGTAAAAACGGCCCTATTGCCTCTCATTAATCTTGCCGTTTGACGAAACATCATATACTAGACATACGTCTATATAACTGTTCTTTAAAATCCATCAACCAGACCAACATCACTCATAGCTCCAGGCTTTCCGAGGGTGTTGCACGGATACGCCTGATACGGAAATGGATGCACCGGGAATACCGATTTTCGTTCCATTGTTCAGGAATACCGAATATCTCCAAAGCGAAAATCGTTTCCCGATGCTAAAAAGACTCTGAACTTGTTTCATCAATGCAACACCGTCTTTCATGCCGCTCCAATGCCACCAAATCGTTCGAATTGCGCGTCGACCATCCAGAGTTTTGGAAACATCGTTCCCAATTACCTTTCATGAGCAGGAGCCAACACCAGAGTGCTTTGCCTCACCTTCGCATTGTGATTCAACGAGGAGGAAGACCCTGTGACAATCAAAACCAGAGGGTGCTACACAATGAAAGAAATAATTAGCCAATGTAAAACCATGCAAAAAATCAGAATTTAGGCTCAAATCGTTACCAACGCACAAATTAACCGACCAACCAAAGATGCCACTCTTGAGAGAGGGGCCAATGAGCGAGGTACGAGCGAATTGGGGGAGTAGAAAGCTACCAAAAAATAGTGAAAATTAAGAATTCAGCTTCAAATTGTTACCAAGTGATCATCATAACAAGCATTTTCAAACCTTCCTCAGAAGCCCAGGATGACCGGGTTAGCAGCTTGCAGCTAGTGGCTAGAAGCTAGAATCTAGAATCTAGAAGCTAGAAGCTGGTAGCTATTTTTCCCAGCTTCAAATCCTTACCAAAGCCTTAAACCACCTACCAACTAAAGATGCCACTCTTGAGAGAGGGGCCAATGAGCGAGGTACGAGCGAATTGGGGGAGTAGAAAGCTACCAAAAAATAGTGAAAATTAAGAATACAGGTTCAAATCGTTACCAAATGATCATCGTGACAAGCATTTTTTTACACTTTCCTCAGAAGCCCAGGATGACCGGGTTAGCAGCTTGCAGCTTGCAGCTAGCAGCTAGCAGCTAGTGGCTTGAAGCTAGCAGCTAGTTTTTGAATTCAGCTTCAAATCCTTACCAAAGCCTTAAACCACCTACCAACCAAAGATGCCACTCTTGAGAGAGGGGCCAATGAGCGAGGTACGAGCGAATTGGGGGAGTAGAAAGCTATCAAAAAACAGTGAAAATTAAGAATACAGGTTCAAATCGTTACCAAGTGATCATCATGACAAGCATTTTCAAACCTTCTTCAGAAGCCCAGGATGACCGGGTTAGCAGCTTGCGGCTACAAGCTAGAAGCTAGAAGCTAGAAGCTGGTAGCTATTTTGCTCAGCTTCAAATCCTTACCAATTGAACCTAAAACACCCCGCCCTAACCCGTCCCGCGTACGACCCGAGTAAGCCCACTTTTCCAGAAATCAATTTGCTCTTACCAATGCCCCTGATAGACACTTTAGGAACTCTTGTGAAAACGCCGTTGAAGGGAGCCATTCAAGAACAAACAGGCGAGACGCCTATCCTCCGACTTCCCACTCGAATAGTCTTGGGCGCAAGCCACAAGCCACAAGCCAAAACCAACCGTGCCAATCACATAAAACATCAACATTCCCCGACTAATACTAGGTACGAAAGGCCACTGTTACGGAAGGTTGACCGCAGATGAAACGATCCAAACTTTGCCAGATTGGCCTATTTGTGTTGCTAGTTCTATCACTCCTAGGGTGTGGTGGAGCGGGCGGCTCAGGTTCAGGCTCATTTAACCTCTTCATCACCGATGACGCCTCCGCCCAATACTCGGGCGTATGGGTCAAACTCTTTAAAGCTGAGATGAAAGGCGACGGAGACAAATCCGTAGTCCTTTTCGAGAGCGCCGAGGGCGTAACCGTTAATCTCAGACAGCTTAATGACGGTGCCAGCAAGTTCCTTTTGCTCGCACCAACCTCAGTTCCTGACGGAACCTACAACAAGATCCAGTTTGAAGTCAGCAAGACGGTTGACTTAGTTGCAACTGGAACCGGTGCGGCTTCAACGGCAGTGTTCCCCGAAGCACTAAACGGTACGGCTGGGAACTCGCTCCTCGTAGCGAACCTATCGCCAAACATCGTCATTCCGGGCACAACCAAAGTGGTTGTTGACTTTGACTTGAAGCATTGGGACGTTGTAAACGGGGTCATCACTCCGGTTCTGAAACATCACGATGGTTCCGGACTTGAAGATGGATCAAGGCACGAACGATTCGAATATCACGGGCTCATGGGCAACCTCTCGGGGACTGCACCAACCCAATCATTTGACCTCACATTGAGAACCGGTGGAACCGTTCACGTGATCACCGACGACTCGACCGACATCGTTGGCGAAGGCGACAATGCCGGATTAGCTAACGGTCAAAGAGCCGAAGTTTACGGAATTTTTGATCCAACTTCAGGTTCAGTAAAAGCGAATATCATTCACTTTGTTGGTAACCACGAAGGAAACGAAGTTGCAAAAGCAACCGGAAAGGCATCGAACGCCTTGCCTGAATCGGGAACCTTCGATCTCGCACCGAAGTACACCAAAGGCTTTGCGCCGAAGGGAGATACGGTTGCGGTTGTTACCAACGGCGAGACCAAATTTAGAGGGCGACGCGGTCTCACTCTAACCCAAATCGAGTTCTTTTCCGCCATGGCAACCGCCGGCGCAAATGCAAGCATCGACGTCAAGGGAACCTATGACGAAGGATCAAACACGATCAATGCTAGGGAGGTTCACATCGAGCATGAGGCGGAATTTGAAGGCGCACTCGCTGCCGGTCGAACTTCAAATCCTGACAGCGAAGCCATGACATTTGATCTTGCCATCAGCCATTCATCGGGAATGGAAGGCATTGGTGACTCCGTAAAAGTTCAGTTGATGCCGGATGCAGAAATTAAGGGTCCGCATGGAGTTGTTGCCACCAAGCAACAGTTCTTCTCCTTGCTCGCCGAAAAGCCTCGAACCCTTGGAGTAAAGGGCGCTTATAACCCTGAAACTCAAACGTTGGTTGCTTCAAGAATTGAGTATGTGGTTGACACAACCGTGAACTTCACAGCGAAGGGAGCGACCTCAAATCCGGACAATCAATTGGGAACGTTCGACTACTTGATCTCTCAGGTTCAAGGCATCGATCTTCCGCACTCCAGTCCAATTCACCTTTCGGTAACGGCTAATACCGAAATCAAAGGTCCAGATGGTGAGGCGATCAACATGGATCAGTTCTTTAACCTCCTCATAGCTGGTTCAAGACAACTCAAGATCGCCGGAACGGCAACGTTGCCGAGCGGCCAGATTGTCATCCAAAAAGTTGAAGTTCTGGCCAATGAGACAATCTCTTCGGATGCCCGAGGCACCACAAGTAGTCCGAACGCCGAAGGTGGAGCATTCGCTCTCGCAATGACCGAACATCATGGGTTCGATCCGGCAGAAGATTCAATGCTGGTGGTTCTCGCCGAAGGGGCAATTCTAAAGGGACCACAAGGGATCTCGATCAATCGAGCCCAACTGTTCTCGTACCTAACCGAACATTCTCGTACGGTGAAAGTAACTGGAGATTACTCTGACGGAGTATTCACCGCCAAAAAAGTTGAATTGATCATCAGCCAATAGAACCGGAAAGGATCGATCAGAATGGCGAGCCAAGTTGGCTCGCCATTTTTTTTATTCATGTCGTATTTATCATAGACAACCTAGACTCTTTTAGAATGAACGACCAAGTTTCGATGCGATGTTGGGCAATTCTAATCGTAAAATTACTTGGGACGGGAATTCAAAAAATGAAAAATCAAATTAACCGAATAAGGGTAGTCGCCCTTGTGGTCTTATTCACCTTATTCGCCTTGTTGGGCTGTGGTGGATCTGGCGGAAGCGGAGGTACTAGCGCATTTAAACTCTTTGCAACCGATGATCTACACCCTGGTTACTCAGGCGTTTGGGTGAAAATATTTAAGGCTGACCTCAAAACCAGCACTGGTGGCTCAGTGTCCGTGTTTAACAGCGTTGACGGCTTAACCGTCAACCTGCGATCATTGCACGACGGAGCGGCGAAGTTCCTTCTCCTTGCTCCCGGGCAAGTACCAGATGGTTCTTATACCAAAATCGTTTTTGAGCTGGACAAGTCCGTGACTTTGGTTGCAACTCCGTCTGGCACAGTTTCCACTGCCAACTTCCCTAACAGTTTGAATTCGGCCACAGTTGGACACTCAGACCTGTCTCTTAACTTCTCGCCAGCCTTGGTTGTGCCGGGGGCGACAAGAGTCGCGGTCGACTTCGACCTGAAGAATTGGGTCGTCGCTGGCGGCGTCATCACTCCGGTTCTTGAAAGACATAACGAGAGCGGACTTGACGATC
>JAYVHY010000337.1:0-6727 GCA_043770615.1 Armatimonadota bacterium
ACTTGCCTTCGCTTTCTTTTTCCTTGGTCTCCCCAACCTCACATTTGCGAGCAGGGAGCAAATATTTGACGAGGATCATATGCTTGCTGTGAATGGCTCGAAACTCCACTTTCGAATTCGGGGACATGATCGATCTAATCCTTATCTTTTGATTCTGCATGGCGGACCAGGAAGCTCTGGAATGGAATTCTATCCCTGGGGATCTCAACTAGAGCCAAAGCTCAATGTCGTGTACTTAGACCAACGAGGATCTGGGTTATCCGAAAGAAAGCCATTTAAATCTCCCGAGAGTCCAACCCTTGCTGAAGCTGAGCCCTTTCGGTTCGAGAACCAAATACGAGATATCGAAGCCGTACGAAAAGACCTGAAATTGATGAAATGGTTTGTCTTGGGTCATTCGTTTGGCGGAATGGTTGGGGTTGAATATGTGACTGCATTTTCAGAGCATGTTTCGGGATATATCCACATGGATGGCCTTACTTCGATGCCCTCGCTTACAAAGAATTGGGTCACCTATGGCGAGGAAGCAATTGCGAAAACAAGGCTTGAAAATAAACCCGAAGATCGAGCAAGAATAGCAACGGTTGAAAGTGCAGTTTCATTGCTCAGAAAAATGTCGGACGAAAATCGAAATGCAAAGCTTGGCGAATTACTTCTGAGCAATCTTTGGCCCGAGAGAATGCGTGACCGACTTGTCACCTCAAACGAATACGACCGTCGAATTGATGCCGAAGTCCTGAAGCATTACAAGGTTTCTCCAGAAATGTTGCAAGCATCAGAACCTAGCTACGCGATGGACTTAATCGAGAATCTTGGGAGCAGAACGGTGTTTTCCCAATTAAAAGATCTGAAGGTTCCAACATTGATCATTAATGCGATCCAAGATCCGATCATAACCGTAAAGGACGCTCGCAAGATGGCATCTTTGGTGCCCAATGCAAAGCTAGTGCTTGTCGATAAGGCTGGGCACGAAGTTTATAAGGATCAGCCTTTGATAACCAGCAAAGCAGTGCTAGAATTCATGAGATCGATTAAATAGCGAGTCCACTTCGTGCACACTCAAATTCGCTATAAATAGAAGCCATGATTACCATTCTTGCAGCCGGACTTGCTCTTCGCACTCAAAACCTTGACGTAACCGAGGTTCAGCGAAAGCTAACCGCAAAGATAGCCAGTGCCAAGGGGATGACTTACGACTTTTCGAGTTACAACTTGAAAGGTAGCGTAAAGAAGCCTTTTATGTCCGGTAAGGTTCGAGCCATGAGACCGAACCTTATTTGGGGTGAAACGGAGGAACAATGCTGGTTTTCTAATGGCAAGACTTCGATCGAATTCTATCCCCAAGACAAGCAGTATGTTTATCGACCGGTTGATCCCGAAGGTGCTTGGTTGCCAATGGGGAGTGGTCTTCTTAGTTTTTGCGCCCCGAAGATCTACAATGCCGTCTTTACGAGGGCTTCAAACGCTGTCTTCAATGGTAAGAAGACAATCTGTATTGAGCGAGATGAGCCTGAAGTTCCGGGATTGGTCGCGAAGGTTTTTGTGGATCCATCAACATGGTTACCGCTGGGATGGGAGCAAACAACGGCTGACACGTCGTTGATCACGACCTATAAGAATGTTGACATTGAAACCATCCATTCGCCGGAATCCTTTAATTGGATTCCACCCAAAGACGCGGTTGATATGGCAAAAGTCAAACGGATTTCCACTTTGTTAAAGCCTGGGGCGACAGCACCATTGCTAAAATTTAAGGACCCATCTGGCAAGCCAGTCAGCATGAAGTCGATGCTCAATGGGAAAAAGGGTCTGCTTATCAACTTTTTCTACTACGGATGCGGATATTGTCAAAAGGAGTTTCCTCATCTTCAGAACCTATATAACGCCACCAAGGACAGCGGTTTGGCTGTCTTGACAATCAACAAGGGCGACGACACAATTCCTCAAATCAAAGCATTTTTGAAAGCATCCAAGCTCACGATTCCTTGTGCAGTCAATGGAGATCAGGCAGTCAAACTTTACGGAGTTCAGGGATATCCGACGAATTACCTGATCTCGCCGAACGGGAAAGTCGCTTATTCCTCCTCGGGCTTCGGCGAGGAATCATTTCAACGCCTCGTAGATGAAGTCGGCAAACTCGGGATTTCGACAAAGAACTATAGGGCTAAACACTAGTCCGTAGTGCCCCGCTTTGGTTGCTCTGCTAACGGCGGAACCCGGGCGATGTCTCGTTGGAAGTCGTTTATTCCTGTGATTGAAACCTTGCCTTCAAACTGGGTGCCGAATCGCTGAAAGTGACCAGATGACTGTAAGAGACGATCATACGACATACTTAAAAGCGCTAGGGAGTTCCAAAACAGCTTCTTCCCTTCCTTTTTTTCTATGTTTCTGCTCAAAATTGCCGCGCATAAAGCGCTTTCATGGGCGTAAAAATGAGTGCCATTACCTTTTCCGTGTTGAAGAACTAAGCAAGCATTAAGGAAGTCCCTGCTCGTCCTGACTTTGTCAGTATTGAGGATGGCCAATACTCTCTTAATTCTGGTGAGGTCGTTCCTATCGCGTTGTTCAGAGGTAACGCCTTCGGTTATTCGATCCGATGTGTCGGCTTCACTTAGTTTGAATAGTTCCTCGTTATCTTGACTTATGGTCGCCGCTCGTAGCGCCTGGACTGGGTTCAAAATCACATTACGAATTGACTTGTGCGCGGGAAAATATTCAAATGGGGATCCAGAAAATTCTTCTTCAGGCAATCGTCTAGTACCAAATCTTTGACCTTTCCCAAGGGACATATGGAAGACATCGTAGGCTTTAGCAATGTTTTCGATCGCGTTTGTGTCTCCCATTCCAAGCGCGGTTAAGTTCAACTCGTACCATATTTGAGAAGTTGGAAACAAAAGGAAGTACCTTTGAGGAAAACCAACTGGAGCAAAGAGATCGGCTACCCGACGAAAGTCACTTGCGGATTTGAGCTTGTCCTGTTCGATTAACCTAGTGACTCCCTGTCTGATCGGATCGCGTTTGTTCCACGCAAGTTGGGCTGATTTCAATTCTAAGCTTTCGAGGCTGATTTCTTGAGGTGAAACGATTTGTAATGCTAAGAGTGCAACAGAGATAATCATGCCAACTGGTACTGTACCACACCAAGAATCACAAATGGTACTGTATTAGAAACATTTGAAATCTTTATTGGAGTTAGGACTGGATTCATTGAGTTCCTAAGCAATGACCGGTAAACTTGACTGAGACCGTGTACAAGATTCCCTATTTTCTGGAGCATGACCAAGAAACAGTCATGGAGTTTTTGCGGGAGTACCCGCTTGCGCTGATTACTTGTCAGGGCATGGACGGAAAGCCAGTTGCAACGCAGGTTCCAGTCGTATTTGATGAACGGGGTGGTCATTTGATCTTAACGGGACACGTTATGCGAGGAACCGATCATTGGCATGGGTTTAAGGAAAACTGCGATGTTTTGGCAGTCTTTACTGGTCCTAATTGTCCGGTCAGCGCGAGTTGGTATTCCGACAAGAATAGCGGCGGGACGTGGAACTATATGTCGGTTCACGCAAGGGGCACGATTCGCCTTCTCGATCAGAATGCCTTAGTCGAGTTGTTGAGACGACTGACGAATCAATTTGAGAACAATCCTGATTCAGGAGCAAATTTTGAAGACCTTGCCGATGACTATGTCGCAAAGCTACTTCCAGCCATCCAAGCATTTGAGATTGCGGTTACCGACCTTGATGCAATCTTCAAGTTGAGTCAGAACCGGGACGAAGAAAGTTATGACAATATCGTCGCGAAGCTGAGCAGTCTGGGTGGTTTTTCGTTGGCAATTGCAGAAGAGTTAGCTCGAAGAAGAGAACGGCTCTTTGCTAATGGCTCCCTTTAATTTTCCCTTTAGAAACAGCCGTGGCAAAGTTTTCATCTGCCCGTTTTCTAACGATGGCTCGAATCAAAGCCTCGGGCAAGGGCTTGTCTGGACGAAATTGGATCGTTCCTTTAGAAGTCTTATAGTCCTTTAGTTCTTCGGCAAAGTCGGCAACCGTATGACCAGGGAAAAGTGAGCAGTGATTTTTGAACGCGGCGAATCCAACGACCATACCGTAAAGGTTATACATTGGCATCCCATAACTAATGGATTCCGTAGCCTCTGGCACCTCATCCCGGATTACGTCGCGAATCCACGACAATAATGACCTGGCTTGATCGCAAGGAAGTTCTTTTAGGTATTCATCGACGCTGCCTTCCTTCTTGACTTGCATGACTAGACAACATTACCTCACGGCGTTGCCTTTCTTACAATGAGCGTTCGGACCGATCTCTTTCCGGGAGTGACTTTTAGGCCGACTTTTTCGAGCATAGAAGTAACATCGGCTTTGTCACCGGGAATCCACTTTAGATCAATGTCAAATTTCCCGGCAACCCCAGACTCATTGACGACAGTTTTGCCAAAGATGAATGATGCTAAATGCTTCGCCAGAGTATCCATATCGCAATTAGGCCATCGTATTTCGCCTCCGTGGGCAAATCCGTCAAGGCTGGGACCCTTGGTTGGAGTCAGATTAATTCTCCCATTGGCTTCAAGTACGAATACTTCCCTTTCAACCATCTCCCACTTAGCATCAAAGTTCATGAGACGATGAGCGACTTCGCCGAGCATTGCTTTGGCCGTCGAGTCGGACTTGTCTGGAGCCTTCACAGACACGCGGTACTTAAATGGATCCGGTTCAAATTCCCAAATAGTACTACTGAAATCTGATCCCATCGTAATCTGCGCGATGTTTTGAATCGAGATTCCATCGCCGGTAATGCATCCTGAATTGGGAACTGCTTTGTATCCCCCGCCATCCGAATCTGAAGCACAAATATAGGCATGACCAAGAGAATTTGCCATCATGTCGGCATCCCAATCGAATGAAGAGATTTTATTAAATTTGGCTTCAATATTGACTTTCTTTCCTGCCAGTAAGTCTTCAAGTGCTTTCGATGTGACTAGCTCGGGACTCGTGATAACGACGAGTTTTCCCGTCTTATCAATAATGGCTGTTCGCGGAATGACTTGGATGCCAAAGGCTTCAAAAGTTCCGCCTGACTTATCCGAAAGGACATTTGTATCGAATTGATACTTCTTCATGAACTTATTAAGCATTTCACCGGACTCCTTGGTGATGCTATAGAATTCAACTGGCTTTCCTTTCATCGAATTTGCTAATTCGTTCACATGTTTGATCGCCCCAACGCATGGAGCGCACCATGTTGCCCAAAACTCAATGACATATACCTTTCCAGGTTCGTATGCGGACAAATTCTTTCCTTGCAAGGCTTCCATCTTGGCCAACTTTGGAGCTGGGACATTGAATGCTGGCATTGGGAGCTGCTTTTGAGGAGATGAAAGCACCGAAGCAACAAATAGTATGAGAGAACTAACCATTGTTGGCATTACGATTGATTCTTTGATTTTTGTTCCTGACCCAGAATTAGTTGAGCCGGTAGACTGAAATCGTCTTGAACCGGAAGCTCAACATTTTTCATTTATTGATGGTACTTAGTGCCTCAATCGCTGTGGGGTTATTGTTAAAGGGAGCGTTCAAAGGGGATTGGTTTGAGTTCGCCGCATTTGTAACCGGTGTCATTTCAGTCTATTTGGTCGCCGTAGAACACATTTGGAATTGGCCAATCGGCCTTGTGAATGTTTCTATTTTTGGATACGTCTTCTATAAGGGCAATTTGTTGGCAGATATGAGCCTTCAACTCTTCTTTTTTGTTCTCGGTGTCCAAGGATGGTATCACTGGCTAAAGGGTGGTCAAGACAAGACTCAGCTCAAAATCTCGCGTATTCCTCCTCTTTGGTGGGCTGGAATCGCGATGGCGCTTGTCGGTGGGACGGCCGTCTATTATCCGATCATAACTTATTTTAAGGGCGCATCGCCTTTGGTAGATTCGGCACTGACTGTCGGAAGCATCATTGCTCAGATATTGCTCAATACCAAAAGGATTGAAAACTGGATTCTTTGGATTCTTGTCGACATTGCCTACATTCCTCTTTATCTTTCGAGGCAATTAGGATCAGCTGCAGTTCTCTATGGAATCTTTTTAGTTTTAGCGATTTGTGGATTGATTAGCTGGACCAAGATTTTAAAAGCAGCGGCAGCATGAATGGCGTCATCATCGGAAAATTTTATCCGCCTCATAAAGGTCACAAATTCCTGATCGATACTGCGTTAGAACAGGTTGAGAAGTTGACCGTGATCGTCTGTGATCATCCTTCCCAGTCCATTCCGGGGGAAACTCGAGCTGCATGGCTTCGGGCGATTCACCCTCGAGTAGAGGTCGTGACCACACCGGATGACTTGCCAGACGAACCGGTGCCGTGGGCTCAGCGGACTCTCGATATTCTCCAAAGTAGACCAGATGCCGTTTTTACTTCGGAGCTTTACGGCGAAGGTTATGCCGAAGCATTGAGTTGCCGACATGTACTGGTTGATCTGGATCGAATCAGTGTTCCCATCTGCGCTACCGAGATTCGCGCTGCACCGTTAGACAATTTAGAATATCTGGAGCCTTGCGTGAGGGCTCACTTTGTCAAGCGGGTCGCAATTGTTGGAGTTGAATCTACGGGCAAGTCTACACTGGCTCACGGTCTTGCAAAGTGCTTTTGTACTACTTGGGTAGAAGAGTATGGTCGAGAATATTGCCTTTCGAAAACTGGAGATTGGCAAACCGAGGA
>JAYVHY010000338.1:0-6722 GCA_043770615.1 Armatimonadota bacterium
GGTTTCTAAGAATCATCGTTACGGGGTGATCGGCACCGAGGCGACGATTGCAGGGGGAGTGTATCAGTGTGGTTTGATGGCGGCGGACCCGGCGGCCCAGGTTTTTGCCAAGGCGTGTCCGCTATTTGTTCCGCTGGTCGAGCAAGGCATGGTTTCGGGTTCCATCGTCGAACAGGTGGTTGAGCTATATATGGCGGAATTGAAGGCCGCGAGAGTGGATTCGATCATTCTGGGTTGTACTCACTATCCGCTTTTGGCGGGGGCATTGGGGGCGTTTTTGGGGCCAGATGTTTCTTTAGTCGCTTGTTCAGATGCGGTTGCGGCGGCGGCGGTTGGATGCCTGCACCTAGGCTCATTGGCTCATTTGGCTGGTGATCAGACAGTTGAGTACTTCGTGACGGACGCGGCGGACAAGTTCGATAAACTGGGTTCGGCGTTGCTTGGAATCAAGGGAATTCACGCGACGCATGTGGATATATGAAGGTTCGTGCAGCAGTTCTAGACCAAGTTGGGGGGACGCTATCGGTGCGAGAGGTCGATTTGCAAGCTCCTCTATCGGGTGAGGTTTTTGTCAAGATTGCGGCATGTGGCGTGTGCCACAGCGATTGGCATTTGGTGACAGGTGAGACGAAGCATCCATTGCCCGCGGTTTTGGGCCACGAGGGAGCAGGAGTGGTTACCGAACTCGGCACGGGAGTTACATCGCTTTCGGTGGGTGATCATGTGGCTCTGAATTGGGCGCCGTATTGCGGCGAATGCTTCTACTGCCAACGCGGGAAAGTGAATCTATGCGAGGCGTACGTTGGGCCAATGTGGGCGGGGACAATGCAGGACGGAACTACTCGGCTTTCGGAGAATGGAAATCCGATTTACCATTACTGCGGATTGGCGTGCTTGGCGGAATTCGTTGTTGTTCCGGCAGTTTCGTGCGTAGTGATGCCTCCTTCGTTGCCACACGAAATTGCCGCTGTCATTGGATGTGCGGTAACTACGGGCATTGGTTCGGTGCTGAATACTGCGAAGGTTGAGCCAGGCTCCTCGGTTGCGATTTTTGGAGCGGGTGGCGTTGGTCTTTCGACCGTCATGGGGGCCGTATTAGCGGGTGCAACAACGATTATCGCGGTTGATCGGTTTGATTCGAGACTTGAAGCTGCCAAGGAGTTTGGTGCAACCCATACCCTGGTCGCTGGAGCAAACACGATTTCAGAGATTCGAGCCCTAACCCAAGGGCGCGGGGTTGATTATGCGTTTGAAGCAATTGGGAATCCCAAAGTTCAAGAGCAATGCTTAGAGGCGGTACGCCCAGGAGGAGAAGTAATCTTCTCGGGTTTGTCGGCGATGGGGTCGGCGACCAACCTGCCGGGAGCGGTTTTGGTTCGACAAGAAAAGACAGTTAAGGGTTCGTATTACGGAACTGCCAATCCACCCTTGGACTTTGTCAAGTTCGCCGAGTTATACAGAGTCGGAAAATTGCCCTTGGATCGGTTGATCTCAAAACGTTATTCGTTGAACCAAATCAACGATGCTTATGCTGAAATGTTAAGTGGAGCGACGAGGCGAGGAATTATCACGTTCTAAATTTGCCGGGAGAAAGCCATAGCTCGCCACAAAAAACGACGTCCGGGGTTAAGCCGGACGCCGTCATGGATTTTTTCTCTAAGAGCTAACTCTTATTTCTTGTTGAGTTTGCGTCTTCGAAGAAGTCCGAAAGCACCCAAACCAAGAACTGCCAAGGAAGCAGGCTCTGGCACGATGTGGAGCTGGTTTTGTCCGCCAGTACCGGTGGCTTTGAACAATTCAACTGCAACTGAAGGATTGCTGCTTGCGCCTGCTGAGTAGTAGGTCGAAGCAAAGCCCAATGCTGCTGCATTGACGCCGCTCGTTACTTTCATGTTGCCGCTACCAGCATTGAATGAAGCACCGTTGTCGTACAATGCATCCCAGATAGCAAGTTGAAGACCTTGTTGTTGGTCAGCTGACATAGCCGATCCGAATCCGGTTGCCATGATCTTTGCAGCAAGAGCAAGTCCAGTACCGTTGGTCATGTTTACTGCACCAACCGTATATGGGTTTGAGTTGCCGTTAAGTGGCGATAGGGCATCGGCACAATAGGTGACAATGGAGCCTGAACCGGTGCTAAAGGTTAGGGCGCCCATGCCAACAGTTGTTGACGTACCGTTGACGTTGATCGTTCCTGAGTTGACAGAACCAAGCTGTGTACCCGTGAACTTAAGGGATTGCGCATTTGCAACCGAAGCAACCGCAAGGATGCTCATTGCAAGGGCAATATTGAGTGTTCTTTTCATTTGGATTTCTCGCATAACCCTCCACGTTGGAAGGGCATGGATATTTCCAATGCAGAATTTGTGCCGAAAATGAACCTATAACAAAGTTTTAACGAAGACTGTTAATTACATCGGCATACTTCTCTTTTACGACCTTTCGTTTCACTTTGAGGGTCGGAGTGAGGAAGCCGTTTTCGATGGTGAATGCATCATCGATAATCGCCCATTTTTTGACCATTTCGAAGTTAGCAACCCGCTTATTGGTCCTGTCAATTTCTCTTTTCAGAAGCTCTCTCACGCCCGAAGCTTCGGCTACGTCAGCATCATCCGGAAGTCCGAGTTCTTTTCGGACCGCTTCTTTGTTCGGAATAATGAGGGCTATGCAATAGTCCATACCATCTCCAAGAACCACCGCTTCAGTGATGAATTTGGATTCTCGAATGAGGTTCTCTATTGGTTGAGGGGCAACATTCTTGCCATTTCCGAGCACGAGGATATCTTTTTTTCGATCAGTAATCTTCAGGGAAGTTCCTTCCATTTCCCCGATATCGCCGGTGTGGAACCAACCATCTCGGTCGATGGCTTTTTCAGTCTCTTCTGGCTGGTTGTAGTATCCAACCATAATCGTTGGTCCTCGAAGCAAGATTTCCCCATCTTCGGCAAGCTTTAGTTCGACGCCAATAGGCTCTCCAACTGTCCAATACTTGTTTCGCGTAGGGTGGTTAACAACGGAACCGCCGGTTGTCTCTGTTAACCCATAGCCTTGCAAAACCGTTAGCCCGAGCGCCAGATAAAATTCGGCGACATGCTTTGGTAAGGCAGCTCCACCACTGACGACCAATCGCATTTGGCCACCAAGACGTTCCCGAATCTTAGTCCCGACAATCTTGTCAAGGATCCCGTGAAGTGGACCAAAGCCTCCCTGAGCCTTCTTGACCCCCTGATTGATATAGAGGTTGAACAGCTTTTGTTTGAGCGGCTTTTGCTTTTTCACCCCATCTACAATCCGATCCATGAAGGATTCAAGAAATCGAGGAACCGCGACCATGACGGTTGGTTTGATTGCAAGAAAGTCGTTCGCCATCGAGGCAACGCTCTTGTTTTGTCCAAGACAAGCTCCGGCATAAAAGCAGAGACAAGACGCGATTTGTTCGAAGATATGGCTTAGCGGAAGGAAACCAAAAAACACGTCTTTGGTTGTGATGCCCAGATATGGAGTTGCATGCTCACAAACGGTCAGAAACGCTTGATGGGTGAGCATCGCTCCCTTTGGTTGACCGGTGGTTCCACTGGTGTAGATGAAAATCGCTAGGTCGGTTGGATCTATCGAGTCAATCGTATGATTCCATTCATCTTCGTTCAGCACTCCGTGACGCTCTTCTCGAAGAAGTTCAACATGAATACCAGGGATTCCGCTGAGTTTTTCACCGTGCTCGGGTGAGCCGCAAAGCGCAACTTTCGCTGCGGCATCCTTTGCAATGTACTGCGCCTGCTCGGCGGGCAGGGTTGGGTAAATCGGAACCGTGACCACTCCAAGCGACATGCCTGCGTAGTGGGCATAGAGCCATTCGGCGCAGTTTTCGCTCAGAATTACCATCCGATCACCCTTGGTCAGCCCTAAGGCTTGAAGGAAAGCGGCATAGCTTTGGATGTTTGACCAAAAGTCTTTGTAGCTGAGAGTCAAGAACTGCTTGCCGCTTGACACCATAAGTGCTGGGCTATTCGGAGCGTTTTTCGCTTGCTCTCGAATCATTGCCGCCATTGAATGGGATCGAACTTTCATCACTCTTTTTTGAAGGAATGTGTTCCTTCTAAGAATGCTATTGTAGTCCTAAGTCCACCCAAGGTTAAGCCATCTTTGGAAAGTTTCAGGGAGATTTTCTTCTGATAGGCATCATAAAGCTCTGCGTCGGGTACGAACTTGAAGTTCGGATTGATGCCCTCTTTGCCACCTTCGTTGTTAACTTTGATGTCCACTGGAGCGAGCGTAATCTGGCTGCCAGTGATCGTCCACTTTCCGGTGATGTCGATCTTTTGCTGTTCACCCTCAAGGTGCATGATGTACTTGTTTCGATCAAGACGCACACTAACGTATCCCCGAAGCATGTGATGTTTCCGGTCTTCAATTCCGTCTGGTCCCCGGTTTACCTTGTCAACCGTAAACTGGCCAGGCCATTGACCGAGGTAAGGAACCGTCTTTTTGTCGCCGCCGCCACTACAACCCTTCATCAACACTAATGGTAGGGAAGCAAATCCGAAGAAAACAGCTAAAACAACGAGCGCAGGATGGACTTTCATGACTTTCGAACCTCGTCGGGAAAAGTGCGGTACAGAGCGGCTTTGAAGTTCTTGACTCTTCTATATACGTCGCTATGCATCGTTTCGATGTCACCTGATCGGGTAGCAGCTTGGCTGAACATCTTATCGAGGGTGTCGAGGTCTTTGGTAAGTATCCGGATTTGAAATTCGCCAAATTCGGCAGGTCCGAAGCCGAGCTTGCGCCGCTCGAGCGTCCAGGATTCGGCGAGACCTTGATCTTTGAAATGGTTGAGATATCGTTCGATTGCTCTAGCGAATTCGAGATCCTCTCTCCCGTCGATCAGATCGACCCAAATCGCGTAGACGTTCATTGTTTTCTAGTCTACAGCTTTCAGGGCGAGGGCAATCGCGAGGGCGAGGGGAAGTGGAGAGAAGTTAGGACGCGACTAGGGAGGTTGCTAGTTGAAACTTACAGGATTCTCGCTCTTTTGATAGGAATGGATTTCTTTTGGCCCACAAATAACATGAACGGAAGGATGCAAAGGAGCGATAACAACGAGCTCACCGCCTCATGGAGGTTATCGTGGCCATGAATATTATATTCAATACTGAAATTGACCCCTCCAACGAGGAGCAACGCTGCGGAATATATTCCAAGGTCTCCCTTTGTAGGTAGTTTGTACACATATTTTCTTTCGACGGTCCACAGGCTCAAGGGAGCTAATGTCGCCGCCACGAGAAAAAGTAAAAGCGAAATTAGGGGTAGGTTTTGAGAGATTCGAGCGACGTGGTAAATAGTTGTTGCGAGCACCGGAGCAACGATACAGGAATGAATGAGTTTTCTTTGCTTCGGCGTCACCTCTCGATTCATGCTGATTCTATTTTAGTGTAATTGTTAGCCTTTGACTATTTGTCCGGGCTATTTAGGTTCAATATCGTTGCGAGATCAAGCCTGGAAACTTCGTTCCTCCTGCCAAGGATCGCTTCGCGATCAAAAAGTATCCGGGCGGGGTCGCTTGGGAACGCCCTCCCCCTAAATCCCTCTCCCGTCCAAAGAGCCGGGAGAGGGACTTTGGCGGTTACATCAAGCTATACGGATCAACGTCGATGACGAGTTGGACGCCTTTCTCTTCCACATCCGCAATCGCTTCGCCGATGCGTTGGACATCGAAATTGGCTGGGAGTTTGACCAGCATATGGCGTCGCCATCGGTTGTTTAACCGCTCAAGTACACAGTCAGTTGGACCAAGAACCACGATTTGTTCGAAGGTTTGAAGACGAGCCAAAATCTTCGCCCCAAGCCCGACCACTGCGGGTCTGGATTCGCCCGACATCACGATGTTGATGAGCTTCTCAAACGGGGGATATTTGGCTTCCTTTCGCTCTTGGAGGCAATAGTGGAAGAATTCCAAGTACTCGTGCTTTTGGGCGAAGACAATCGCCGGAGTGGTGGGATTGAAGGTCTGGATGACGACTTCGCCAGGTTTGATGCCTCGTCCAGCGCGACCAGCGACTTGGCTGAGAAGTTGGAATGTGCGTTCGCTACTACGAAAGTCGGGAAGGTTGAGTGATACGTCGGCGGCAATAACCCCGACAAGGGTTACATTGGGAAAGTCGAGCCCTTTTGCCACCAATTGAGTACCGACGAGTACGTTCTTTTCACCGCTACGGAAATCGGCGATGACTTCTTCGATCGCACCTTTCTTTTGGGCAATATCTCGGTCTAACCTCGACACTCGGGCGGTTGGAAACTGTTCTTTCACCAACTCTTCGACTTTTTCGGTACCGACACCAAACGGCTTTATTTTGGTTCCTTCGCACTTAGGACAGACTTCAGGAGCTCTTTCTTGATAGCCGCAGTGGTGGCACTTGAGGCGGTTGTCTCGACGGTGGTAGCTCAGGGTTACAGCGCACGACGGGCACTCCCATTTGCTTCCGCAGTCTCGGCACATCAAAAATGGCGAGTACGCCCGTCGATTGAGGAACAAAATCGCCTGGTTTCCTTCTTCTAGGGTTTGTTCAAGCTTTTCGGTAAGCAAAGGACCGAACAGAGAGGGGTTTCCGCCCTTGTATCCCAAGCTGAGGTCTTCGATAAAGACTTTCGGCAATACTGCGGATGCGGTTCGGTTTGGAAGCGTTAGGAGGGTTAGTTTGGTGGCATCCGCTTCCTCTTCATTC
>JAYVHY010000339.1:0-3035 GCA_043770615.1 Armatimonadota bacterium
TGAATCTCAGTTGGGATAAGCAATCCGCCATGATTTTGATATTTGTTGAATGTCCACGATTCGGTTCCGGACGAACCCCATGTTGCAAGGATTTTCGCCGTTTTTGTTGTCGAATCAAGCGTTAGCTTTGCCGTGGTCTTGCCATCCTTACACTTGATCACAAGGTCGTTACCATTCTCCGAGACGATCTCGATTGGAGAATTCTTGCAAGCCCAAACCCCGGCTTGAACATAGGCTAGCATCCGAGCAAGATCTCGGTCTGAGTTACTTGATATATGGGGAACACCGGATCCATTCAAGTGCCATGAATCCTTGCCGTCAAAGCCATCAACTTCGGGAAGATCACCGGTTGCTTCCGTTCGAAACCGAAAATCGCTTTCCATATGGAAGGCATAGGGTTGCTTGGTTCCGTGCAGGGTCTGGGTTCCGGACACATGAATTGCCGACTTAAATTCTGAACCTCGAATCAATTTCGAGTTGGCTACGTCTGCTTGGGCATGGGACCATGCCGTCAACGAGACGCAAACCATCGTGGCAACGAAAACTCTTGGGGATATCACTCTGTCTTTATTATCCTCGCTGATTTCAGGTCAGATTTGATCGCGGTGCGAAATAGTGTCAAAACGAATGCTTGACAAAATAATTGGACTTGGTGTTATAATAAATTTAATATGTAGACATATATCTACCTATCAATCAAAATAAAAGAAACTAAGCACGGAGTAATCGAACAATGAGTATGAACAGAGTGGTTTTGACGGGGAGGATGACAGCCGACCCGGATATTCGACAAACCAATAGCGGCAAGACAGTGGCTTCCTTCAGTATCGCGGTAAAAAAAAGATTGAAGCCACGGGATGGAGAGCCTGATTCCGATTTTTTGAGAATCACGGCATGGGGATCATCTGCCCAGTACGTCCAGAACTATTTAGGCAAAGGTCGGCTTATTGCGTGTGATGGTCGCTTGGAGACGCGAAAGTGGCAAGACAAGACTGGGGCCAATCGTGAGACGGTCGAAATTGTTGCGGATAACATCCATGCGCTTGATCGAGCTGAAAATCGTTCCGCGAACAATGCGTCGGATGAACGAGACCCATTCGAAGAAAGCGCGTAATCACTTTTTTGGTGATTCGAGTATTTTTTGGGAAGAGCGGTGTCTCTTTAGGATTATGAGCTCGAAGATTATCGAGCCAGTCTGAGACTAACATCTCAACTCCAAAACATTTCTGAAGGATCCCCTTAGATAGCCCTCTAAACAATATCCGACAGATATCGGGGCACAGCAGTGCCCCGTTTTTTTGGAGTATTATAGTGGAATTATGTCTACACTTGAGTTTAAGCGTTGTTCGTGGGCAAACAGCGACGAACTGATGAGTTCCTATCATGACGAAGAGTGGGGTAATCCCATTCGAGATAGTCGATTGCTTTGGGAGACTTTGCAACTTGAAGGATTTCAAGCGGGACTATCGTGGTCCATTATTCTGAAGCGGCGCGATGCTTTTCGACTTGCCTTTCAGGGCTTTGATCCGGTGGTAGTGGCTGGGTTTACCGAAGCGGATGTGGATCGTTTGATGCAGGATGAGGGCATCATCCGTTCTCGATCAAAGATCGTGGCGACCATTGGCAATGCGAAAGCATTTTTGGCGATGCAGGATTCTGGGCTTGATTTTTCTGAATGGGTTTGGAGCTTTGTAGATGGTTCGCCGATCGTTAACAAGACGGGAGAAATGTTTGCCAAGACTCCTTTATCGGAAACGATTTCGGCGGAGTTAAAGAAGCGTGGATTCAAGTTTGTTGGTCCGGTCATCACCTATGCGTGGATGCAGGCGGTCGGATTGGTCGACGACCATGATCCGGACTGTTTCCGACGGACGAAGAGTTAGAGAGCCACGTTGGCTTGCAGTTTTTATTGTGCGGATGTAATCATCCCTTCCGTCTCGCCAGCCAAGCTAGGTTGGTTGGTCGACGACCATGATCTGGACTGTTTCTGCAGAAAGGGCAAGTTCCTTCGTATAATGGGTTTGTGAGTGACTTCATTTACCATTGGGAAAAGAACCTTGGAATCATTCTTGTTCCGATCGGGGTTATCGGCCTAGTCTGCACGTTCGGATGGCTCTTCAATTTGGCACAGACAAAGAACGGGGTCTCGTTGTCGCAAACTTGGACGGTTGGAGCTTTCTTCTTACTATCCTTGTTATTGACCGCGCTTGGAAGTCAAGTCAAAGTCACATCTTCCCTATCTGGTGGTTTTAACGATGGCGAAGAAGAATAGTGTCGACCACCAATGCGAATTACATCCGTCGGTGTGGTGGCAATTCAGCCAAACGATAAGTAACAGCAGTCTTTGATTGGGTTTTGCGGACGGGGCCGGGTCGCTTTCTCATCCGCCTTGTAGCCGGTATACGACTTATGAATGCCGACCGCGACGGACGAGGCGCTCCGTGGACTTTTGGATTTACTGAACTTTCCAGGGGTCAAGTGTCGCTGAGACGACAATTGACACCTGGCTACCTTCTGTGATCCTCCGGATCGGTCACAAAACGATTGAAATCAATCGATGCAAAGCCAATATTGAGAAAATTGTCAGAATCAGTGCTTCGGTGCAGCAGCGCGGACGGCATCAAGCGTGAATCGCGCATTGCGAAGGTGGTGCTCCAATGAGAAAATGTGCTCGACTTCTTCCTTTGAGAGGTTTGTTATGACGTCTTCATCGGCAGCGACCGACTCCTTGAAATCGTGTCCTTCCCACGCTTTTGCCGCGTTACGTTGGGCAACTTTATAGGCGGCGGCTCGGCTGAGACCCTTGCCGACCAAAGCGACCATTAGATGCTCACTAAAGACAAGGTCTCCCATCTTTCGGAGATTTGCATTCATGGTCTCTGGGAACACGACCAAACCGCTCAAAATTCGGGTCATTCGATTGAGCATGAAGTCAGCCAAGTGGCAAGAATCCGGGAAGATGATTCTCTCCAGCGAGGAGTTCGTGAGGTCACGTTCGTGCCAGGTAGCGACGCTTTCGAGCATGGCGTGAGCGT
>JAYVHY010000340.1:0-15808 GCA_043770615.1 Armatimonadota bacterium
CCTAATCGGCCCTTTTGGAGTGCTTCAAACACTACATCAACCGCTTGGTTAAGACTCAACAGGAACCGGGTCATTTCTTTGACTGTGATCGTAACGGGACCTTTATTGGCAATTTGATCTAAGAACAATGGGACGACTGAGCCTCTGGACGCGATGACGTTGCCATATCGAACCAGATTAAATCGAGTGTGCGCACATTGAGTATTTCCTTCTACAAAAATCCGCTCCATGATCGCCTTGGTCATTCCCATGACGTTAATTGGCTTACAGGCTTTGTCAGTAGAAATTCCTACTACTTGGGCAACTTGATTCTTGGTATC
Organism: Armatimonadota bacterium; assembly: GCA_043770615.1. Taxonomy (GTDB): domain Bacteria; phylum Armatimonadota; class Fimbriimonadia; order Fimbriimonadales; family Fimbriimonadaceae; genus Fimbriimonas. The sequence goes on from JAYVHY010000340.1 coordinate 321, forward strand.
TCGGATTGCTCGAACAAGGTTATGGGCACCGTCAACGTTGGTTCTTACGGCTTGGTGAGGAAAGTTTTCACAGGTCGGAACTTGCTTCAAGGCTGCCGCATTGATAACAATATCGACGTCTTGGATGGCTCGACAGACGGAATCATATTCCCTCATATCACCGATTTGAAAAGCGAGAACTTCCTTTACATTTTTGTACATCACTTCGTCAGTTGCATTTGCAACTTGAAGCAGATCGATCCTCATCTGATGTTGTTTCGCTTCATCTCTCGAAAAAATGGTGATTTTTCTTGGCATACCGAGTTCCCCGGTCAGCATTCTTTGGACGACGGTTTTTCCTAGAGAGCCGGTACCACCGGTTACGAGGATATGTTTATTTTCGAGGATCATTGTTGAGTTCTCCAGAGGTCATAAGGCGTCGAATCAGCCGCTAATTCGCGGATCATTTCGGGCCAAGTTGTGGGTTCGTAACCAGTACGGTCACGAAAATTGGTGCTGTCGAGAGTGCGATCTATTTTTAGTTCGTCACTAGGAGTAATTGTTATTTCCGTCTCGAAAGTGTCGTTGAGCAGATTCAAAAGCGTGTATTTATCAATCGGGGCGGTTGAAACCTGAAAAATTCCCGAAAGATCTTCATGGTCTAGAACTACCGATTGGACGACGCGGGACAGTTCCTGGGTTGTCAATCCACTAAAGAGTGCGTTGGTGAAGCCCTTGGCTGATTTGCCTTGTTGGGAAAGGAACCAATCGACTAGTCCAAATTCGGATCCGAGTTCGCGTCCAATGATCGAAGTTCGAATTGTGATTGCATTTTGGGCCGAGGTTTCTCCCATGGCTTTTGAGCGGCCATACAGGTCCTCCGCATTCGTTATGTCGGTCTCTTTATAACTTCCCTTCTTACCGTCGAAAACGCAATCAGTACTAATGTGAACCAATCGAGCACCATATTCAGTACAAAGCTGAGCGAGTTGATGGGGCAATAAAGCGTTGATAGTCAAGCAGGCAATTGGATCGTTTCCAAGCGGCTGCTGTTTGACGATACCGATACAGTTGACGACTACGTCGGGCTGAGCTTTTTCGATAGCCTTTCGTACGCTGACCATGTCAGTTGCTTCGACTCCGCCAATGACTCGGTCGGGGCAATAGAAACTGTATTTGGCAAGGTTTGGAGCGTCAGATCGAACGGTTACCCATGCGTCAATCGGACTCTTGACCATTTGGTAGAGCTTGTGCCCAAGCATTCCCGTGCCACCAAGGATGAGCATTTTCATGCTACAACCCTCACAAAGCTGGTCAAGTTTAGGATCATGATATTTTTATCGGTTTGAAAATTTGCTTCCTTAGCCGGGCCCAGGAAATTCTTACAACTTAGTTGAGGATTCTTATACGACCCACTTGATTTGGTTGATGATAGTGGAGGCAAACATGAGCCAATTTGAATCAATGTCTTTGTTACATTGAGCTCGGGCGCTGACATAGGCTTTTGACCGGTCTGACATTCGATCGAAGCCCGATGTATCGATATCAACGCAATCTTGAATTGCCCGAACCCAGCCAGCTTCATCTGCTAACGGGATGACATAACCCACACCCTGCTCCTTAAAGTCTTGCCACGGAGTTTGGTCGCTGACTAGAACTGGACAACCGGCCGACAACGCTTCCGGAATGACGTGCCCAAAGTTTTCGCCAAGAGTCGGAAAAAGAAAGAAATGATGTTGGGATAGCTTTTCAAGGACTTCGCTACTCGGAATCCCACCCATCACCTTACATTGAACGTTTTTGGGCAATGACGCCATGGCAGCTTCACACTTCGCCCAATAGGCTTCATCTTCGATCGGTCCATAGATTGAGAACGAAACTTCGCCTTGGACATCTTTCAGCATTTCAATGGCTTTGAGCAGATTCTTTTTGGGAGATATCCTTGAAATGAATGCAAAGTCGGCTGAACCCGCCATCTTAGGTGCTCGACCATTTGCGAATTCAGATTTGCTCCGGTCAACGATATCCGGGGCTTTAATGAAAAAATCCGCATTTGTATGAACGACCGCTTTCGCATCTTCGAGTTCATGCACCGAGGAAACTTGCCAAGTTATTCCTGCGTGAAAATTGAACAGGTTAGCCAAGGACAAGTACTTTCGCTTTTTGAGGGCTTTCAACTGAAGTGCGCCCTTCGAGAATTCGCCTCGCGGGGCAACCAGCAGGGGCGTTTTCTTGAGTAACCGCAAGGCTCTGAGAATCAGAACTGAGCGAGTCAGCTTTGAAAAATAGCTGTTCAAATAGATGATGTCAGGGTCGATGTCTCGGATTGCCTTTCTCAGACCGATTGCATTCAAGTTCTTTGGCGAAGAGTAGAACATCTTTACTCCTTCTTCTTCGATCCACTGGTTTTGCCGAATCCCTGAGTATGGCCTTTCATCACCGAGATCGCGGTCTCGAGTAAACACGCTGAATTCAAGATCCCGCTTTAGGCAATCTACAATTCGGCTCACCGAGACGGCTGGACCACCACCTTTGTATCCAGGTAAGTAATAATCAACGACGGCAAGGACTTTCATATCATTCACTTCGGTCATTTATGCGGCTTCCTTTGTTGTAAAAACGTTTTGGTCGAGGTAGTCCTGGATTCGGGAAACATGACCTTCCCAAGTCTTATGTTCCAGAACATGGTTCTTGGCTTTGCGTCCAACAACTTCCCTTTCTTTTTTGGTCAGTTGGGATAAATTTTTGATAGCTTCAGCCAATGCCAGTGGACTTTCGTCGCGGAGGAGAAAGACAAGATCACTAAATTCCTTTTCGACGTGCCCAGTACATGTAGTCAAGAGCGGTCGTCCCGTGGCAAGGCATTCGACAACCTTCGACGGAAACACGTACCGATGGGTTTGGTAGTCGGTTCGTCGTAAGTTCAATAGAAGATCGGCTTGCTCGTAAATCTTAAGCACTTCCTCGTGGTTACAGAGTCCGTGGTAAGTAATGCGTGGATCGCTATTTGCCGCATCTTGAACCTGATCGGCAAATTCACCACCGCCCAAGATAGAGACCTTGAGATTTGGAATATCTAAGAGCTTCATGGCATCGAGAAGCAATGTAACTCCGTTCAGAACTGAAAGCTGCCCGGCAAACACGACATGGAACGCATTGTCCGACTTTCGAGGGCTATTTTCGAATCGACGAACTAGAGATTCCATCACTCCGCCTTCTAAAAGTAGCGAGTGTCGGTTGGGAGCAAAGTCTTCGACAATGGCCTGATTGGCAATAAGAAGGCCATCGACTTTCGGAATGAGTCGCCTTTGACCGTTGAACTCAATTCGACGCAGGAAAGTATCTTTTACGACTTCACCCGGAACATAAATATCGCCGATGAATGGAACGAGATCGAGTTGAATGATCTTGCTAACCAACGAAATTGGCCAGGCCGGTGGAGCAGTTAAGTTGTAGCAGATGACGACTCTGCGATCTGCCTTGCGATTTCTAACTGCCCATGCAAAAGTCCGAAACGCAGCAGAAAGCCCGAGAGTTGCGATCTTCACGGCACCGAAATTGATATGAGATAACGAGTGAACTTTGAGTCCGTTTTTGAGCTCAATTGCTTTCCTACCAAAAAACAGCTTTTTAGACTTTGGAAATGATTGAACAGGAAAGTAAGCATGGACATCCGGCGTCGGCATGCTTGAGCCTGCTAATGCCGTTAAGAAATTCATTTGAAAGAGGTCGCCAGCGGTGCTTGTGGCCGCATTCTGAAACTCACTTTGATCCGGGGCAAACGCTCCGAGATAAAGCAAGGCTATGGTAGGTTTCGATTCAGAGTTAATCATGCGCTTTGTAGAGTTGGAGTTTGGGATGAAATTGGCCGAAGGACAAATCGACTGCCAAGATAGATGATCAGCCAAGAGTAGAACGAGACAACGCCTTCGCCGTCCTGCAACATACGGTTGGTTGCGGGAAGATAGAAGACGAAGATCATTAGGAGGCTAAAGAAGACAACCGCGCTCGGGTTTTTGCCCCCGAGGATATCGATCCAAGTCGAAGCGAGGCCGCGACCAATGAAGAACAACATCACAACTGTCCCGATAAAGCCAAGGTCATTGGCGAAATAAGGGTATGCGGTACACCAAAGAACGGGATATCGAAATCCATCCTTATCCGATATCTGAACCGGAAGCGATTTTGATTCGAACGACTCGTCATTGATCAGTCGTTCAAAGTTACGGGTTATGAACATGCTGTGCCCCATTCCGTACATCGGCTCGTTGGGACGGTCCATTGCAAGACCCAAGCCATAGTAACCGGTCGCCAAATAGTTGATTAAGCCAAGCATTCCGGGCTGGATTTCTTCCGGAAAGGCCTGAAGAATTCCGTTTTCCAGATCAGGCAACATTCTTGTGGCCGGATTGGCGCCGTACGATGCGGTTTGTTTGCCGACCCGGCTTACGTGAGAATAGGTGAAGTAGCTCGTGAAAGCTACGATCGCAACCAGAATGGTAGCGATTCCCGCCATGATCGTCCGTCGCTTCATACGCGACTTGCCGGAAAGGTGAGAAGCGGCAACAATAAACGGAATCGTTACCATGAGGTCAGCAATATCTCGGCGCTGGCCGGTGGCAATTGACATCAAGATTACAGCGAACATTGCCGCCAACAAAAGCACCCAATATCCAGTTGAAAGCTGACGTCTGAAATAGAATCCGAGGGGGAAAAGTACGACTAACCAAGGCGATCCGATAATTCGAAGATACGACGCAAAGTTCGAAGAATTCTCGGTGAACTCGTGAGCGTCAGCATACGCTTTGCCCGAGTCCCGCAATGACCCGAGGATGTCGGGAATCCATGTGCCGGTACGGGCATAGCAGGTAAGAGGCAGCATCACGAAAGTTATCCATAAACTTGCCTTGAGCAGCTTATCGGCGTTGAACTTAATGGTCAGCGATTCTTTGGGAGCTTTATGGGCAACCGACAAGTATCCAAGCAAGATGGAGACATGAGCAGCGCAAATGAAAAGCCATAGTTCGGATGCATTTCGAAGTGGCCATCGCCAGGGTCCAAACGCGAAAAGAACGAACGTCAACCACAAGAATGCTTGAGCAAAAATGATTGGGGCGAGACGGCGTCCCCAAGTTAGTTCGGCTTGAATTGGCGTCGTTTCGAGGGTCATTGAGCCATCCTCCCAAACTTGCCAAGGACTTTTCCGCGAACTCTCTCTAACAGTGGATCAACACCAAGGAACAGAATGCCTGATACCAAGAGAATCGATCCTCCAATGGTCAAAACGGATGTCCAACTAGGTCGAACTGACATCGTACAGATGATGATTCCGATCACAAACATCATGATCCGGGCTCCCCATACAAATCGCTGATGCGAGTCAATCTCAACGTTGCTGTTGGTAAGGGCTCGAATCTTGAGATGAGCCCATATACCGCTCACTAAACCCGTACAGATTGTTCCGATCGGAAGTCCTGGCAATCCAAATAGCAGGAGAAACCCGATCATTGCGGGCAAACGACAAAGACATTCAATTAGCAGAGCCGATGAAACAACTTTGTGGTGATTGGTTGACCGATAAAGCGAAAGAGTTAAGTAGGACCATCCACCGATGAGAGTCGAGAGAGCGATAAGGACGGTCAGCGCGCTACCACCAAACATGTCCTTGCTCACCCACACTCCGACTAACGTAGGGTTTGTTGCCGTGAATGCGCACATCAAGGCGAGCCCGACCGCCAAATAGACAGCGACTATTTCACGGTAAACCGCTTGACTCCGTTTGAGATCACCTGAGGCGAAGAGATGGGCAAATCCACCGTAACTGGCGTTTCCGACTGCATCGAGAACGTTTCGGGCGACATCGGCAGCCTTTCGGGTCAATCCAAAAACTGTTGCCTTCTCTGGACCAAGGATGATGGCAGCGAGCAATACTTGGCTATTATTCATGAAGCCATAACTGACCCCGGCCACAAACATGGGCGGGCATAGTTTTCGAAACTCCTTTGCGATGTCACGATCATATCGAAGTGATGCGCGAATTTCCTTGTCGACACCGAATAGTAAGAAGCCAATGCTTCCGAGAAGAGTCAAAACCGCCCGAACCGCTACTCCAATTGAGATGCTCCAGAGCCCATGTCCAGTGAGGAGAAGGTAAAGAGTGATTCCAAAGCCCGCAAGAGTAGCCAGAAACGAACTAATATTGATTGCCGTTGTTTCTTGCAAGCCACGAGCAAGGCCCTGGAAGATGAAATTGATCAGCATGAGGCAGATCGCAACTATTCCCAATAAAAACGTGTTTTGGAGAACTTGCGCGTCGGCTCCATGCAAATGAACCCAAGTGGGGACGAAGGGGGCAATAACCGCCAAGATCAATCCTAACACACAAGCGAAAGAGCACAGTATCGTTGCTCCCGTCCAGAAATAGGCACCAATAGCCTTCTTATCCGAAATAGCCAAGGAGGCTCCGATCCGTTGAATGATGATATTGGGAATTCCCATATCGAATGCCAGCATCAGAACCAACATCTCGCCGGTAGCTAACCACGCACCGTACATTGTCGGTCCGATGTGAATCATGTACATCGGCATCATCACGAGGGCTTGGATCGAGACCAACAACGTTGTTGCGGTTGATCCAGCAAACGTGGATGCGGCTGCGCGCATTCGGTTAACGGTGGTGCCTTCGGTTGACATTGAGTTATTAGGCAGCTTTGCTGATCGTCACTTCAGGATTTGAACCGGAGACTTTTCGTTTTCGTTGCGGAGCAAACATTGCGACCAATGATCCCAATGCGCATCCGGCAAACAAGGAAAGGATTCCGTTCTTCGAAAAGCTCTTGTTAACCGCTTTTTCATCCACTCGTGGCTCGTCGAGGATTTCCCAACGATTTGGGTCTCGATCTGCCTGAAGGTCAGCTAGTTGATATTGAGTTTCTAGTTGCTGAACAATTGCGCTTTGGGTTGTTACATCTCTCGTCAATTGTGAGAGCTTGATCGCTTCGGATGGAGCAAGCTTGGCAAGTCGTTTCACTGCCGAAATCTGAGATTCAAGGGCTACTCTTTGAGTTAGAACACCAGAGTTGATCATTCCGGAATTGGCGGCTAGGGTGTACTTTGATAGTTCAGATTTCAGTTCGTTCTTCGTTAGTTCGATTGTCGTGCGGAGCTTGACCAATTCGGGAGCCTCTGGTGCCAAAGTGATACCTTTGACTTTCAGTTCGTACTCTAATTCAGTTAGCTTTCCTCGCCACTTTTCGACAGGCGGAAGAGTAGCGGGAAGATCTTTCACCGTTCCAGAAACTTGGTTCAGCCTTGATTGGGCATCCTTAATGCTTGAATCAAGGGTGACGAATTGTAATTCCAACGAACGAAGCATTTCATTCCACCGACCAGTATTTGCAATGATGCTCGAATCCTTGCCGCCGCCCGATGTTCCAATACTCGGAGCAGTTTGGGCTGACTCTTGAAAGGCAAGAAGTACATTCTCAGAATTTCGCAATCTTATGCGTTGCTCATCAAGTTGCTTCTTCAGAACATCTGCATCGTTCGAAACGAGAGGCTTGTTGACGGAGTTGTTGATTTTAGTGAGAGCTTCGATATGCAACGCAACGACCTTCTTTGCTAGTGCTGCGTCCTTGCTTCGTGCGGAAATCGAGATGCTATTCTGGTTCGCTTGATCCTGCAAGCTTCGCATCTCTTTCACGTCTCGACGACTTAGATTAGTCATGTCCGAGATATATCCAAGAGCGCGATCGCTTTCGAGCATTCCACCAAAAATCTTTAGTTGAGTTGGACCGCCCGACAAGGTTGCAGCTAAGCCCGATTGCTCAAAAGTGCCAGCACCGAGAATGCTCGGCGTACGGACCGGAAAAACGATCGTTGCTTTCGCTTCCCAAATTGATGGGGCAAACAGCGTATATGCGATGCCGGCGGCGATTGTCAATCCAGCTACCGTGAAAGCTAGTTTTCGACGTTGCCAAACAATACTAAACACTGATTGCAACTCTTGGTCTTGAGGCTGGATCATCGTCGGGCTCCATTAACAGATTGAAGCAAGATTGCTCCAGACAAGGCTTGAGTCACATTTCCAAAAGTCATTCCCTTTGGTTCGCCGAACAAGATACAATCGCCAGCTAGGATCTCGGGGTTGCTGGCTAACTTACCATCCTTCAAGAATTCATCCAAGTTGTATTGTTCAACTTTGATTTTGCCGGTAGAGTCTGGCCGAGCAATCGTGATTCTACGAAACGAACCGCGTCCTGAAAGTCCATCCGCATCAGCAAGTACATCGGAGAGTCGATAAGTCCGGCCATCCTTCATCAGGACCTTGCCAGGCTTGGCCACATCGCCAAGAACCAAATAGGTTCGCTCATTCCGTTGTACATAAACAAGATCACCGCTTTCTAAGCTAAAAGGTGTCAGGGGCTTTCCACCAACTGGTCCGCTCGCATCAATCTTGAAGAGATCTCCGTTTCGAAGGACTAAGACATTGGTTAGAGTCCCGTTGGGATTGGCTCCGCCAATCTGAGTTAAGGCGGCGAGCAATGAGTGGTCTCCTCGCATCGTAATTTCCCCGGGGCGATTTACTTCTCCACCAATCGTGATTCGGCGAGTCTCGGGTGGAACAACGGAAACCGTGTCTCCGGATTCTAATTGGAAGGCTGGCTTCGACAAGTCTTGGCGAACCGGTAATTCGAAGTTCTGAGGTCCACGATGAACAAACACGTGAACTTCATCTTGAAGGGATTTGTCTGTTTCGACATCTCCGGAGCGAATTCCGCCGGCTTGTGCAATTGCCTTATAAGGGTCGATACCGGCTGGAACTTTCATTTGCCCGGTTTTGCCGACTAGACCCGTTAACCAAATACGAATAAACGGAATTGGAGTAGTCGTAATGACGTCATCTGGCTTGAGCAAGATATCGGCTTCTGGTTTGTCTCCTTTGAGGAGGTCAGCCACGATCGCTTCATTGATGCTTTTGCCATCACGAAAGACGGCAACTTTAATTTGGTCAAGGTTCTCATCGAAAGCGGAATTTGACAGAAGTTGTCTCAGTCGCATATCTGGTTGGAGTTCAGGAGACCCATGCCCCAATCCAACCATGTAAACCACGTCTCTGCGTAGGTCCTTTAAAATCAAATGGACTTCATCTTCTTTGACAAACTTGCGAAGTGCTCTTTTTAGGGTTAATTCGGCTTCACTCCAAGTTTGTCCCTCGATGACAGCCCGTCCAAAACCACGACCGTAAATAGCGCCGTCAGGCATGATCCGGTATTCGCCACCATACTCGCTGGTGACAGCAACCGTATCGCCCCGCTTCAATCGAATGGGTGCTCGCTCGGATGGCGAGATGAACGCCATTGCAAGAATGGCGGGAAATAACGCTAAGGCTCGCGTCATTTGTTAGGTTTTCTCCCTGAAAGTATCATGTGACATGTCACATATTTGGCGGGATTTCGGAAAACCAGAGGTGCTACCTCAAAAACTTAACAGAATTTGGCAAGTTTCCAACTTCTAAAAACAAAACTACTTGTATCGATCTCGTAGCCTTTTGGTCATCCAAAGGGCGACATCTTCGATATCCGCCATTTCCTTTCCGTCTTCGGTTTTTGTCCATTGATAGTTTGGTGGACCAAACTCAGGATCAAAAGTGAAAGGCTTTCCTTGGGCAGTCATATTGGCGTGAACGATATCCCACCACTTTTCAAAAGTTGGGGTGTACCCTTCCCACTGCTTAACTCGCGGATCGGGAACTTGAGGACCTTCTTCAAATCCCGTTCGCGCATGGACATGCCGGACTCGCTTAAGAACTTCTTCCATCTGCTTTTTGAATCCGCCAAGCATGCTCTCGGTAACGACTGTCCAGTGCGATAGGTCGGCAACCAAATAGAGGTCGGGAAGATCTTTCAGATACCTTGCGGTACTCATTGGTTCATAGAGCAATCGACCGCGATGGGTCTCAAAGTTGACGGGAAACGGAACTTGCTTGGTTGCTTCGACGAGTTTGCCCAAGAGGTCCAGTCCTTGCTCGTAGGTCATCCACGGGCGTCCAGCATGAATGGTGCATCCAACTGCTCCACAGTCGTACGCTTCACCGAGACCTCGCTTAAACGCCTCCGGGTCATCGCCCGGAACCATCGCCATATATTTGATTCCCACTCGGTCCATGACGGGTCGAATCTCAGAATGGGTCGATACCCAATCTTCGAACCCTTCGTATCCCTGAGCCTTAACCCTCTTTAGCCTCTCTTCGAGAGTGCCGCCCATGCCCCATAGGGTCTTGTAAACTTCAACTGCCATTGCTAGTTTCTCAACTCGTGAATCTCGCCAAAGTCAGGAATGACCGTATCCCATCCGTAAACTTCCTTGATCTTTGCGGCAAGCGCTTCTTGAGCCTTTGGTTCACCGTGAACGATAAAGGTCTTTTTGGGTGGAGCGTTGAAGAAACTCAGCCAGTGCATAATCTCGCCCTGATCGGCGTGGGCTGAGAGTGAATTGATCTTGTCGATTTTTGCGGCAACTGGGATTTCTTGGCCGAAAATCTTAACCGTTGGCTCGCCTTCGAGAAGTTCCCGCCCCAACGTTCCTTCGCCTTGATAGCCCGAGAACAAGACCATCGTTCGCTCATTTCCAAGGTGGTGCAGTAAGTGGTGACGAATCCGTCCACCATTCGCCATTCCGCTTCCGGCAATGATCATCATTGGTCCTTTCTGCTTGTTCAGGGCCTGAGACTGTTCACGGTCGCGAATGTAAGTCAATCCGGTTGGCTCAAGTTCACTTTGTCCATCGGCAATGGAGATCTTCATTTCGTCATCGTGTTCGTCCACACAATCCGCATAGACCCGGGTTACCGACATTGCCATCGGGCTGTCGATATAGATCGGTACTCGCGGCATTCTTCCTGAATCTTGGAGCTTCTTACAGTAGTAGAGCATTTCTTGCGTTCGACCAATGGCGAAGGACGGAACTAGGACAACACCCTGGTTTTGCCAAGCCCAATTCAGGGCTTCCTCAAGCTTTAGCATCGGGCCTTCGTGAGAATGGAGGCGATCTCCATAGGTTGACTCGATCACTAAATAATCACAGTAGTCGACAACTTCTGGATCCTTGATAACTGGAGTATCGTATCGACCAAGATCCCCGCTCATGAGAAGCAATTCTCCGTTTGGCAAGGCGATCTCGGCGAACGCCGAACCCAAGATGTGTCCTGCATGCTTGTATTTCCAGGTTGCGCCACCAGGTAGTTCGTGCCGCTGATCGAAGCCCATTGGCTTGAACGCCTTCATGGCCGCGTACGCGTCGTTCTCATCGTACAATGGCTTAGCATCAGCTCGAAGAGCATGCTTTGAATGAAATCGAGCTTCTTCTTCCTGCAATCGACCTGAGTCTGGCAAAGAAATTCTCGCCAAGTTGATCGTAGCTGGGGTCGCATAAACGGGAGCCCGAAGGCCCTCTTTGACCAATTTTGGCAACATGCCAATATGGTCCATGTGTGCGTGAGTAATGACCACGGCATCAAGATCTGCCGGAACAAATGGAAAAGGCTGCCAATTGCGATCACGAAGTTCTCGTCCACCTTGGAACATGCCACAGTCAATAAGGACTTGGGAATTGCCCATCGTCAAAAGGTGCTTAGAACCAGTGACGGTTTTTGTAGCGCCGTAAAAACCCAGCGTCGGAGTCATAGACTCCATTCTACTAATATCTATTGGTATGGAGGCCATACTAGACCGTCTTTATTGAGACGATCTGAGCGAACTGTTTGAAATTTGGTCACTTCCCAGCCATGAAATTTTCCGGAAACCTTCCCGTTCAACTTCTTCAACGTCAGTCGAATGACCGGAGCATCGGTACCACCCCAATCTTGGGGCTCTTTACCGACGATGTAAACATAGGAGACTTTGTCGGTCTGATAGAGGACTTTGATGTACTTAATGGTGCCGGTTAACGGACAATCTGAACTGTCAAAAAAGTCTTGGACTACCGGCATGACATCAGCTTTGTGCATCCGTGTAATGACTTCGACGTAAGCGAATGGGCCAACCCATGTAATCGTGAGGGCTCCCACAATAGCTTTCCAGAAGGCAAACTCTGGTTTTCCGGGTCCGACTTTAAACAGACCGAAAATGAATGCGCCAATGCCTGCGACTACCGCGCCGCTAAAAAGAAATGCTAGCCATTCAATCATCCTGGTAGGTCTATTCCGTACCTTTGCCGGGATAAACCCTAGTAGAAATGCCGGGTTGGAAGATTACCAATCTCTGTGATCACTTTCCAGACATGGCTTTGATTGCTTTGTTCGACAAAGCATCAACCAAATATAGGTGCCTCTCGCCACCCTCATTGATCAAAATCGTTCCTTTAATTGGATCGTAGATGCCACGTATTGCGAGCTTAGGACTAACAATAGTTAATTCCAAACCAGAAACAGAACTTCCCATAACTGGACTAAGGGTAATTTTTCTGAGTTTCAATTTCTTAGACCCAAACTCCAAATTTGCCCTATTGAGGAGAATTTGTTTAGAAACATAGGGACTTACCTTGCCAACAGAACCACTGCTACCATCCATCCAACCTAAGATGCTACCGTCGAAGGCACTGACCATGACAAAAAACACCTTACTAGGATGAGACTCGCCATTCGGAAACTTCACTTTGGATGTTGAATCAACTAGGACGAGGTCATAGGCATATGCACCCCGGTAATCCTGAACCATTTCTTGGACCAAGAGATTATCTTTATTCCATCTTCCCACTAGCGCTAAACCGAAGCCGGTCAAGTAGAGATTGGGTTCGTTTGAAAGCTCTAACTGACCAAGACCCTTATTCATCTTGAACATGGAAGACATAGCCAAAACTACCGAATCTTCTACACCAACCTTCTTTGGCCGAGCCAGCTCAGGAACAATATAACCGGCTGAACCAACCATCAGTTCACCTGTATCGCGAGCGAGTTGAACCGAAATGTATGGTTCAGGCCCAATTGGAACCGATTTGTACTTTGGGAAGATTCCAAGTTCTGTCCGAAACAATTGAGGGTTATCTGAATAGCCTAAATTCTTTGTATCAGTTAAGCCTATAGTTAAGTTGGGTCGAAGCACTTTTGCCCAAGAGACTGCTCGGCTGTTGAGATCAGCATCTGACAAAGATGTAAACGCAGGTTCCCCAATTGCCCCTATTGCAATCATTCCTGTAACAATTCCTCTACGATTTGCAATAATATCCATGCCAGGGATTGAATACTCCATCCTGGAACCAACCTCGCTACTTTTTATGTCGGAATCCTTGAGAAACTGGCTCCATGGCATCAATCCATACCGAGATTTTAACGGTCTAGACTGTAGCATCTTGGTATAGATTGCGTCAATTTGTTGCTTTGGGACAATAATATCCTTTGTGAATTGGAACGATAGTGATGTGAGTAGGATTGTAAGCATTTTAGTTATCCTCTTGATGAACTTGGTATCCAATACCAGGTGTCTGGATGAACATTTTGGTTAAATTGGTTATCATCAGCGGGCGAAACGGACACGCCTCGTTGACGGAATTTTGTATCACCCTGGATCGTCATCGGGTTAGATCCACACCCAATAACAGATGAATTCGAAGAATAAATCGGGCAAACGGTCTTCCAAATCAATGATGCTGAATCGATCGATTCTTGCAATGTCTTTCCTAACGCTAGCTTCGCCCGAATGATCGAGAAATGTTTATCGAGCAGGTTCGACGGGTCAAGGTCGTTAATATTGTTCGGCAGAGTGTTATTTGCGGGAGAAACCACACTCCAAAGAACTTTCGTAAAACCCGCGACGGCTTTGTCGTCGACATTTAGTCCAACCGAAGAATATATTGGGCTATTTTCTCCCCCGTTTGTAAGTGACTCACACGAATACAAAATAAATAGATTTGGATTCGGCGTCACAGTCGATATTTGTGCCCGGTCTGCAATCAGTGGGGTTAGACCGGTCTTAATATAATTTCCATATGTACCACTGCCACCAAGCCCGCCGTTCCCACCAACAAACATATACTTAATCGTATCCCCGGGTTCGGTCAAGTACGAATCCCAAAAAGCTTCCGGAGCACCATGGGTTGCTATGACCCAAATACTTGAATGCTTAAGACCATCTTTCACATAGTCCCAATTTTGATTATCAAGGTATGACGACGCATCCTTCCTGTACCACTTGGAATTCCAAGTAGCGGCATTGTCTTTTGCTGAATATGCAACAGAAGCGGCAGAACTAGCATATCCAGCTATGCCAGGCATCACTCCATTCGATTCTTGGGTCGTATGATATGTGTACAACCAGTTGAACACACCAAACAGTCGCTCTTCGGTTGTAAACTGCTTGGTGTAGGGCCCTCCACTTCCATTCAAGGTTCCAGTGATTCGCAGTTTCACTTTTACTTTCGGCGTCCCACTCACTGCGTCTGGAGTTGTAACCGGGAAATGAGTTGAATCTAATCTAACTTGCCATCCAGGTCCGGTCAGATTTCCAGGTGCCAAATTTATTGGAGTTTCTTCGTTAACGAGAAGTTCCACGGCGGTAGCTGAAAACGTGTATCCGATTGGCGGAGTTACATTGGCTTTTAGGACTAAGTCATTCTTCGTGCCAGATAGAAACTTTGGACCAGAGGATCCATCAAGATTCGATGTCGGATCGGGTGGAGGTGGCGGGGGTGGATCACCACAGGTCGTACCTGGTCCGCCATCAGTTCCACCAGAAGAGCTTGATGTCGTAGAAGTGCTAGTTGTAGAAGTTGTACTCGTTGTTGAAGTCGTGCTGGTCGTTGACGTCGAGCTCGTAGTTGATGTTGTACTTGTAGTTGACGTCGAACTTGTTGTAGACGTAGTCAAAGTCGAAGAAGTCGTACTGGTAATTCCGGTAGCGGATCCTCCAGCAGTCAGATTTCCACAGTTCCCAACGTAAACCCACTCACCGGTTCCTTCATCGAAAAACATTGTACAAGGAATATTTGGATTGTATTCGTAGCGAATGTTGTTGCGGCTCGTACCGCTCCCAACAATCGCAATCAACAAAGAAATAACCCACGAAACAGTTTGCCAACGCATTAAGACCATTATATGACAAAAGAGCCAGCTTTTATCAATTACTAATTAAATTTTAGCTTTTGATTGAAAGGCATTTTTTCGGTTCTTCGTCACTTTGTGTGGGAACATCGTAGCCTGGGTTCAAATAGACATTGGGTCTATTGCGATAATCCTGTCTTTAACCCCGAAGGAGGCGTTTAAGATTAGCATGCAATAGGGTATTGCACGGATGCTACTGATGCGGAATTGGATGCACCGGGAATGCGGATTTTCGTTCCATGTTCAGGAATACCGAAAAACTCCAAAGGGAAAATCGTTTCCCGATGCTTAAAGGACTCTGACCCTATTTCATCCATGCAACACCCTGTTTCTAATCTGAAACGCCTCCTACGGGGCTGAACATGTGCGATCTTCGTTCACTAGAGCGCGGAGATTGCGTTAGGTGACACACCAA
>JAYVHY010000341.1:0-3027 GCA_043770615.1 Armatimonadota bacterium
TGGCACGATTCGAGTTCAGATTCGGACTAGTGCAGTGAACGGTAGCAACACGCAACAGTCGATCTCATTGAACCCACAGTTGACTCAGCTTGACTATAAAGTTGCCAATCCAATTGGACTTTCGATTGAACAAAACTATACAGCCGCTGGGACGTCACTTGAACAACTTGGTAACACGCCTGTTCCTACTCGAGAAGATGCCTTGGCTAATGGATCGCCGGATCTAACGGTTACGGGCGTTGGTTCGGTGCTTGGAAGTCGATTTGGTAAGTCCGTTGGGACGGTTGCTCACGGCGGAACCAAGAAGACAAACGTTTATCCGATTGATCGTAGCCTTGTTACGCTATTGCGTGGAGAAGGTCGAGGTCTGGATCTGGTTAAAGTAGATCGAAAAGATCTTGTTTGGCAAGGTGATGCTTCAGCCGTCTATA
The DNA here is from genome assembly GCA_043770615.1 of Armatimonadota bacterium. Taxonomy (GTDB): domain Bacteria; phylum Armatimonadota; class Fimbriimonadia; order Fimbriimonadales; family Fimbriimonadaceae; genus Fimbriimonas. Next base: position 432 of record JAYVHY010000341.1, read on the forward strand.
AGCCATTCTCGCTTGTTCCTGGAATTGGTGGGTTGTTAGGTAATTTCGAGGATCTTCCTGGAAACCATCCGAACACATCGCTTGATTACGGCGATATTCAGCGCGAGAAAGTTAAGGTAAGAAAGGATCCGTTGGGCAACGTTGAAAACCCAGTGTTCAATAACGTTTCCATCAAGGGACCAGTATTGCCAGGTGGCGGAGCTATTGATGAAGCAAATGCTTCAACCCGATTGCTCGTTCCTACGACATTCGAGTTCCAAGTTGATGTTCCTAAATATCAACCAGTCAACATTGGCAATTTCTCAATTCCTAACCAAAATGGTGCATTCTGGCAAGCAGGATATGCGGGTCGGTTTACGATTTACGTTGACAGCGATCAGAGCGGAAGCTTTGGTGGTGGATCTCGTGAAGCGTATCGAACATTTAATTTGGCGGCAGCGGTCTCGCCTGACGAGAGAATTACGATTGGTACTCCTAATGTAGATCTCGGCTCGTTGGCGGCTGGTGCTGGTTATGATGCTCGATTAACCTATAGTGCAACGTTCCCTTACCGGGCACTTTCTGCTTCGACGTTCTTCAATCCATACGGTCCTGAGTACACGAAGATGTTTAAGCCGTTTACTGCCTTCAATGAAGGAAATGTGAACCTATGGAACGTCCGAGTTGCGAAGGGAACTTATGACATTGGACCTGGATTGTATTGGCCATGGCAAGTACTCTCGGGTGGAAACAATGCAGATATCTGGATTGACGCCGCAACCGATGTTCACTCTAATATTGATGGAAGGTTTGCACCAGAGTTCGCTCCTGGTTTCAACAATGTCTTCGCCCAAAAAGCTCGAGTCGGTGATTCTATTGGCCATCAGATTAAGGTGAATCCATCTTCCAGGGTTAATCCGAATTTGCCAGGAAGTGGGTTCCCGCTTATCGCAGGAAACGCTAACTTGGAGCCAACGATCAGTGTAACGCCGCCATTGGGTACACCAATTGGTCGCTATTCTCAGCTAATGAGGTTGGTTGAAGATACGGGTGGTTCTGGTCCGGTCGCTGGTCGTTCTGACGAAAGCATCTCGATTGGATACACATCCTCATCGGTCATCCCTCAAGAATCGTTCAGTGACCCAACGTTCACTTTGACATTCAATGTTAAGGAGACTCAGCTCACTGGTGGTCGAAGTCCTTACACGGCAGCCGGAATCCACGAAGGGAATGCAGTTGATCCTGCCCACCCTGCTCAATGGGCTACGGTTCAACCATCTGGAATGAGAACGGCGGACGGGCATTTGCTTATGGCATTCGCTTCTAATCAACCAAGTGCTTATCCGATTGCAGGAAACACGAATCCAAACAATCGAAACACTCGAATATTCCTCAGTGCCGCAGCCGGAAACGTGCTCGGGGCAGCAGATGCTCGGGGTCAAGATTCTCAAATTCGTGACCTCAATAAGTTCACACCGGATGACCCGGCTAACCAACGATGGTTCAGAAGTCTTGGATCCTTGCCAAATGTTCCAGATGCAAACATCTTCTTGCCGAATTTGACTCAAGGAGTTGGTGCTCCGTTCAATATTGGTGGAGTGCTAACGGGAGACGTTTCTTATTCGAACCCAGTTTGGTCAACCAACGGAGATCAAGACTTAGGTGGCGTTCCAGTCGGTCAAACATATGTTGCTTACACGGGAACCGCAAAACGACAAACCAATACGGGCGTTGTTGATGATTCAAGAATCATCATTTCGGAAGTTACGGTTGGTGGAATTGGAAATACTCATGTTCTTGATGCTGATCCGTTCATGCTGAAAGGAAGACCGACGATGGTTCAAAGCGGAAGGAATATTTACATTTTCTATCCGGCAATGAGCAATGGTGTTTGGTCAATCTACCAAGTCGTCTATAACTTAGTTACTGGATGGACGATTCCGAAGATGCTTCAGTTTGGGACTGGCCTTGAGTCTGTCTCAAATCCGGCGGTGGTCCTTCGAGACGTACTGTTACAGGGAGTGGCATCAACTGAATTTAATCTCACCTTTACTGGTCGATTGAGAAGCAGCGGGGTGAGCGAAGTCTTCATGGCTCGACTTGATCCAAACTTCAATTATCGAACGGTTGGTCAAGTTAATCCAGTTGGTACTCCTGTCGTTCCTGGTTCTCAGATCGTGGAAAACTCGGTCTACGATGCGAAATTTGGAGCCTATAGAGTTCGAGGTGCGGTTTGGAACGGTCAGTTTGACATTTCATCGAACGGCACGTCGATTTTGACGAGCGTTCCAACGATTGATCGCCAAACGAAACTGCAAAGTGCAACAACCATTTTTGGTGGAAGGGCGGTAATTGATCCTGATCTTGGAACGATCAAGATCACCGGTGCTCCATTGCCGAAGACGGCGCAGCTACAAGTTACTTACACCCCAACATTCATGAGATTGTCTGAAACTGGCAATGCAGGCTATACAAGCCCTTCGCTAGTGTTTGATAATCGACTTGAGAATTCGAACACCAATGTGAACTACGCATTCTGGAAGACCCCTTCTGGACTCAATGAGCCAGATACGAGTGCAAACACATTTGCCGACAGAATGGTCATGTCAGCCGTCAA
>JAYVHY010000342.1:0-3027 GCA_043770615.1 Armatimonadota bacterium
CGGGCTCATCAAGGCATATCGAAATGGTCACGAGGTTATCACCACGATCATGCTCAATGCCATCGCCTGGAATCTCACAAAAGCCCTCGTCGCTGGACCATTTAAGGGCAAAGATCAATTCACGCCTTCAACATCGGTCATGCCTCTTCAAAGCCAACTGACTCCTCTGTTCAAAATTGGAAATTTGGAGATTCCCCAAGGATTCGTTGTGGGGATTGCCTGCGTACTTGTCCTGGGCTATTGGCTCAAAAAAACCGTCTCAGGCTTTGAACTCAAAGCAACCGGAGCAAACGAGACCGCGGCTAAGTTTGCCGGAATAAAGACCAAGCAAGTGACAATCAAGGCTATGCTCCTCAGCGGAGGGCTATCTGGCTTGGCTGGAGCACTGCAGGTTGCTCAATTTGAGCATCGATTTTATGACGGATTCTCGACCGGTTATGGCTTCGATGCTCTCGGCGTATCGCTTTTGGTAGGCTCCAATCCGTACTACTTAATCCTCAGTTCATTTTTCTTCGGGGCGCTCAACAAGGGTGGAACGACGCTTGCCATCTTGGGTATCAACAAAGGAATCACCACCGTGATCTTGGCGGCGGTCATCGTCATGTTTGCCGCCGTTCGTTACAGCAAGCGGGAGGTTAACCGTGGTTGATTTCATTATCCAAGTGATTACGATGTCTTCCCCGCTTTTGCTGATGGCAATGGCGGGTTACGCCAGTGAGCGATCCGGCATCATCAACATCGGGCTAGAGGGCAAGATGCTGACTGCCTGCTTTGCTTGTGCGGCATTTGCTCCCCAGTTTGGAGCCTACGGAGGTGTTGGCATGGCAATCGTTATAGGAATCGCGATTAGCCTCTTGCATTGGGCGTTAACGCAGGTCTACCGAATCGATCACATCATTTCGGGAATGGCGATTAACCTCTTGGCCTCTGGCGGAACCAGTTTCCTTGAAGCATCAGGATTTGCCAAAACCACCCTGTCAGATGGACAACGATTGCCGCTGCCGCTTTTTTACGTGGTCGCTCTTATCTCGCCGATACTCTTTTATGTCATTGCTAACAAGACTAGATTTGGCCTAAGACACAAGAGTGTTGGCAGTGATCCTGATAAGGCTCGCCTTCTCGGAATCGATCCTCAGCGAATTCGCTTCTTCGCTCTTATCCTCACAGGAGTTTTCTCCGGTTTGGCGGGTTCCTTGCTTGTTTCCGAGACTTCGACGTTTACCAAAGACATGACGTCTGGTCGAGGATACATCGCGTTGGCAGCATTAATTCTAGGTGGGTGGCGACCAGTTCCCGCGGCACTTTCTTGCCTATTGTTTGGCTTGGCAACTGCGGTACAAATCAAATTAAGCGGAAAACCTCTGTTTGGTTTAGAAATTCCGTCAGAAATTTGGAAGATGTTGCCGTATATTGTAACGTTGTTGGCGCTTGCAGGTTTGCTTGGACGCAATCGTACGCCAGCGGGGTTGGGGAAACATTAATTGATGAATTTGGTACCTTTCGTTGTGCTTTTGGGTTCACCTGAGGCAAATACAATTGTTGGACGAATTGAAGCGAGCTTCAAAAAGATGAAGGATGCTTCCATTTTTGTCTCGGACGGACTTTCAAATACCATTCCAACCAAGGTTCGATTATCGCCAGGAGTATGTCTCGTCGCAATGCCAAATCAGCAGATTGCCGAAGTGAAGCCCACAGAGGTTCGATTTTACGACCAAATCTTCAACCAAGTTACATCGCTCAAAAATGCCAAGCCCGCCAAGGTTCCGGACTCAGCGGCTAGAGTTGCCATCGTTCACCGTGAGCCAATCGCTTGGCTCGTGGATGAAATCCAAAGGAAAGAGTTCTTTGATGAGGTTAGACGAGATTCTCGTTGGAAGGTTATCGGAAGTTCCCTCGTCTTGGTTGATGCAAAGCGGAACGCTCATTCAGAAATCTACTTCGATACTAGCTATCGAGTAACTGACGTAAAGCTTACGATTGGTCAAAGAGGACTTTCTCACTGGAAGTATCGCTTTGTAAAAAGCACTGACATTCCCCAAATACCAGCGAACGCAAAAGTAGTAAAGGGGTTGCCTCCAAGACCAACTATTCCGTCAAAAACAGACGGGAAATCTGTCCTGTTTGCTCAAAAGATTTGGCGATCAGTAAGCCGACTTGAAGGTCGTAAAATCACCCAGATCGTTGATGATGGAACCTACAAGCTGACCTACGGATCAGGAAAACTTGCGGAATCTGGTCCAAAAGGCTCATGGGCAATTATCAACAACAAAATGGTCATCACTCCGATATCAGGAGACTCAAAAACTTTCTCAGGAAACACCGACAAGTTTCTCGATTCACTTCGAAATCAAGGAATTTATGCCTCGCCAATCGCTCGATACATTCTCAATCGCAAAGTCCCTTTTCTCGACATGTTTGATCGAACGAGCGAAGTCAAACTAATTGATGGTTTGCTTAAGACAGATGGCAGAGCGCTTACCGTCCTAACCATGAAACGAGCTGGTATTAGGATTCGAATGTATGTTGATCCCAAAACCGGTGACTTAGTTATGGTTAGTAGCGATTCCGAAAGTACCAGTGGATCTCTCGTGAGCGGTTCGAGAATTAAGATTTCGTACCAATAGGTCGGGTCTCTCTTAATCGGATTCGTTCAAAAATAGCCAGGGCTGCTTCCATAACCTTATCCTGTGACGTGGGTAAGAGCAACTTTGGATCCTCGGCACTAACGTCAGGAATGACCGGGTTTCCTTCCAACCGAATAGTTGAAGGGGTCAGGTAGTCGGCCACAGGAATTTGAAGCAAGAAGCCGTTTGAGGCGGAGGTATAGGTTGAAAACAAAACGGCTCCCGCAGATTTCGACCCAATAACCGTACAGGTCAGATTGCTTGTATCAGCAACCACGGTTCCATCCTTATCAACCGTTTTCTTTCCATAAATATCATGCATAGATGCCGCGAAAATCTCGCTTGCACTGCCAGTACCGGCATTGATGAGCACAACGAGATTCCCTTTAAATTTCGACTTTGC
>JAYVHY010000343.1:0-6652 GCA_043770615.1 Armatimonadota bacterium
GGCAAGACCAAAGCTGACGCAAAACGGAAATCTCTACATCATCACAGGACGAAACACCTTTTCAGCAGCCCAAAACTTTACAACTGACCTCTCTCGCTCGACGGAAGCAATATTCGTTGGTGAACCAACCGGCTCTCGACCAAACTTCGTGGGCGAAAGCATTCCCTATGCATTGCCGTACAGCAAAGCAACTGGCACCGTTTCCGATCTCTACTGGCAACGATCGTGGCCGATGGACGACCGAATGTGGATTGCTCCTGATCTTCCCGCTCCGCCAAGCATCAAGGCGTTTTTGGCGGGGAAGGATCTTGCCATGGAAGCCGTGCTGGAAAACATCAAAGGCTAAAAGAGCCCAAATCTGGTTCATTTACCAACCTTCTTAACTTTGAACCGAAAGAGACTTATGTTATGATGAGGGTGGAGGATTACTTCCGGAAATGAACCTAAACCTGATGGGAACAGCTGAATTATTGGGTGACAACGGTCAACCCATTTCTCTTCCCACCAAAAAAGTTATGCTCTTGCTCGCTTTGCTAGCAATGAATCCGGAAGGACTTCCCAGAAGTTACCTCGTCGAAGCAATTTGGCCAAACTCGCATGAAGAAGCTGGCCGAACGAGCCTCAGAAATGCCCTAACCGCCTTGCGAAAAGTCTTGCCGCCAGGCACCCTTGTCACTACTGGCGACAAAATTGCTCTTACTGCCGGAGCAGTAAAGGTGTCGCTTAACAATGATGAGTATCAGGGCGACTTCATGCCTGGCTATACCGAAGAATGGGTCCTTGACCAACGTCTCCATCTGCGAACCGAAGCCGTGAGGCAAAGAATCGATAAAGCGAGAAACAGCGACGATGAAGAAGCTCTGCGCCTCGTCGAGCAAGCATGTTTCATTGATCCCCTTGATCAACCTGCCGCCGAGCTTCGTGTTCAATTACTCGAACGACTTGGCAATAAACCTGGTGCCGCTAAGGTCGCTAACTCCTTCCACATTCGAGTTCTACGCGAACTTGGAGTCGTTGTCAACATCGAGACCCCATCAATCGCTACCGAAACAAATCCTCTCACCGTCACATGTGATTGGTTAGTCGAGCACAATCCGGAAGAGGCCGCGTCGTTCCTCGTAAGCACGCGATCTTCCTGGATGGCCATGAGTGGCAAGGTCGCTCTTGATTGCCATCAAAAAGTCCTTGACGCGTATACTTGCGTAACTCCAACTCGATCCATGGTGTCAGCACAGAGGTTCTATCTCAAATGGATTGTCGGAGAATTTGACTCGTGTCAAACCGAAACCAAGCGCGCTTTTTCAATTGCATTAGCTAACCAAGAAGTCGAAGCGGCATCAATCCTTGGTACAGCGCTTTCATTCGGTTATCTTAGTCAGGGAAACTTCCGAGAGGCAATTCACCACTGCAAGGTCGTTCGCCAGTTAGCCGCCCGATTTTCTACCGAAATCGACATTATTAGAGCCGATCGTCATGTAGCCATCGTCGAACAACACTTAGCCAAGGATGGAGTTTGGGAAAGCCGAATCAAAGCGGCATCTCCAATCGTCGAGGATCTTGGTTCTGCCCAAGAAATTGCCCAGCAAAACCTCGCAATGTCGCTAGTTCTCCTTCGGGAAAAAAAGTTAGATCAGGCAAGTCTTTGTATCGCCCTAGCCCGGCGATTTTTCGAAGCAAGCAATGGACAACGAATGGTCGGATACTGCTTGCTCAGTCAAGCTATGATCCAAGAAGAAGTTGGCGATTTTGTTCAGGCAATGAAAACCATTGACGGCGTAAAATTAATGGGTTCTGATGTGATCGGACATTCGTTGGCGGCAGCATGCGACGACATCACTGCCCGTCTTCATGGAAAGATCGGCGATCTTGACTATTCTGCCGAAGCTGTCGCCCGAGGAACAATTCTTCGAAGGCAATTCGGCTCGACCGCTTCAATCTATGAAAGAAATCAGCTCAATCCGACTCGGCGGCTGCTTAAAGAGCAACTCACCGAGCAAGATTTACGAGCCGCATACGCACGAGCCAAGCAAGCCTCAGCGGCAAACACTCTTTAATTCTTTTTTCGTCGTCGGACAAAAATTCCAATCGCCCCGATAGCGATCACGGCAAGACTCGATGGTTCCGGAACCATGTTGTATTGTGTGCCCGAGTCCGCCGTAACCGACCATCCCGAAACTTGGTTGCCATTGGCGTCCAGCATCTCGATTCCAGCCAATGTCACGGTGGAGGAAAAATCTGAGGTGCCACTAATTGTGCTGCCATCAGCCTCATTGAACGTGTCAACCTCGAACTGGTTCGAAAGGAACACATGCATGTTCTGCGGGTTCACTCCATCCACTTCATACGATTGAGTAATCCAATTCGTGTTGTACGAACCCGGTGCAAACGCAAAGAATGATTCGTCGGCAAAGCCGTCGATTCCAAATGCCATGTCTGCAACTGCGTGCCCGTCCGAATTATTACCGTCGACATGCCAATAGTATCGAGCCTTATAACCAGCCTGGAGCGCGCCACCAAAGTGAAGCGTGTCATTAAACCCAGCAAAGCCAAGGCTAATCAGCGTGTCGGGCGAACCAGCCGGATTGAACGTGTTGGTCCCCGAGTCGTAATAAATCGGGTTTGAAGGATTGTTGTAGGTATTGGTAACGGTGCCAGTGGCAAAGCACTTCATCATGCCGTAATTGGATTGCGCCCAATTAGAACCTGTAAAGTTCATCGTCTGAGTATTGCCGCTGCCATCCTGGCCTATAAATGACTTATTCGTCGAAGTTGACGACACAGAATTGTCTGAACGGGAATCGAAATCCAAGAAGCCCATATTGCTTCCGGAAATGTTCTGGCTAACGCCCATGATGCTCTGTGACCAAACGCTGATGGCCATTGCCCGCTGCGAGCCAATTGCCGTCACGGCCAGCCCCAATGTAATTGCAACCATTCGATTGCTGAATTTATGATTGTTCATCTCACTATCCTTTTCGCCTGAACCAAGTAAGTAGAAACCGGATTCAAGACTAACCCCGAGTATTGCAATCGGTGCGTGAAATCAGCGTGAATTGCATAAGTTTTTCAATTTTGAGTCTGCGACAATTATGATAAGATTCAGAAGTGCATCTCGAGCTTGCTACCAGACTCTCCGATTCTCGCGATGCAATCTCTGAGAATTTCGCGTCCGACTTCTCATTGGCCGATGCCGCCGATATCGCTTGCATTTCTTCGTTCCATTTTCATCGACTGTTCACAAACAGATTCGGGATGACTCCTCACGAATTCAAGTCCCAGCAACGATTTGATCGTGCAAAGCAATTGCTTCTAAAGAGCGATTATTCGGTTTCTGAGGTCGCCTTTCAGCTTGGTTATGAAAGTCCAGCGAGCTTTTCTACTTTGTTCCGACGCCGATTTGGTTTGAGCCCGACCCAGTTTCGAGAACAGGCATCTCGGTCTTTTGCTCTGGGCAAAATTTGGGGACACCGGTTCATTCCACACTGTTTTGTCTTCCCTAACAATTCGCAAGATTGACAAAGCCAATCATTCTACTATGCGGATAAGATTGACGCATGGTTACTAAAATGTCCCATACGACGATTTTCGTCCGAGACCAAGATTCTGCTTTCGACTTCTACGTTAACAAGCTTGGTTTTGAAGTCCGAACCGATGCAAAAATGGAAAATGGCTTCCGTTGGCTGACCGTTGGTGCGTCCACTCAGCCAGACCTTGAAATCGTACTCATGCCCATCGAAAGCCCAATGTCCAATCCTGAAGCGGTTGAGCTACTGAAAAAACTTCAGGATTTGGGTGCCCTCGGAGCAGGCGTTTTCAATGTCGATGATTGTTTTGCTACTTACGAAGAGCTAAAGGCCAAAGGCGTTCAATTCAAAGGAGAGCCAATTGATCAATTTTACGGAATCGAAGCAATGATGGTTGATGACTCCGGTAACTGGTTCAGCATGACCCAGACCAAACCACACTAGCAATCAATTGTCCCGAAAAAAGCCCCATCTAAGTCAGGATGGGGCCTTTTTGCCTAGACTCCGTACCCTTTTCGGTATGTTGGGCGAATGAGTGAATCGTATTCAGATGTGCCTTTTACTTGCATTCGCTTGGAATCCCATTCGAGACGAGGACCATTAGCCCAAATCGCAAGGTTGCCCAGCAGGACGGCTTCGGCCAACGGTCCAGCGTAGTTAGGGAAGTTAGAAACGGCAGGCTGCCCACCCAAAGCGGCTCTCGCAAATTCTGCCATGTGTCCTGGAGATTCATCTACCTGAACATCCGGAATTGGTTTACCGCTAACATCAAAGTACTGATTGTTGTCTGAGTCAGGACTGTAAATCGTTGCCTTTTCGCAAATTGTAATTGTTCCGTTCCCGCCGAACTGAAACTGCTCGCCAAGATCGATGTCGGGCTTTCGACCACCATCGTACCAATGCACCTTGAATGCTGGTCGATCTCCTACTGCGACGTACTCATAATGAACAATCGACCAGGCAGGGAAAGTCTCTTTGTTGTGACCGCTTGTTTCCGCTTGAACAGCAATCGGGGACCCAAGATCGAGTGCCATGTGTGGCATGTTAAAGATGTGGCAACCCATATCGCCGAGTGAGCCGGTGCCGAAATCCCAATATCCGCGCCAAGAGAATGGGTGATATCCGTTTCCGTAAGGTCTCTCTGGTCTTGGCCCGAGCCAAAGTTCCCAGTCCAGTTCCCTCGGAACTTCAGCGACAGCCGGTCGAGGCGTTCCTTGATCCCACCAGCCTTTGGCTCGGTCAGTCCAAAGATGAATCTCCTTGACCGCGCCGTAGTGACCCGACTTAATCAGGGCGGCAATTTTGCGCATGGGAGTATGGGCGGTGCTTTGGTTGCCCATTTGAGTGGCAACTTTCTTTTCCCGGGCAATTTTGGCAATCTGGCGAGCTTCCCAAATTGTGCGGCAGAGAGGCTTTTCGCAGTATGTATGGAGTCCTTGGCGCATAGCGAGAGCCGAGGCGATTGCGTGGTGATGATCGGGAGTACTGATAACGACCGCGTCAAGCTTGCCTTTCATGGCTTGCAACATAAAACGATAGTCATCGAAACTTGATGCTTTGGGATGGATATTCAGAGCTTTTGCTCGAGCCGTGACATCAACGTCAGCAACTGCAACAATATCTCCATAACGAGCGGCTTCAGACATTCCGCTTTCGCCTTTGCCGCCGCAGCCTATGATTCCGAATCGGAGTCGGTCACTATTGGATTTTTGCGGCTCTGTTTCGGCAAATGCCGATCCAACCGCTAATCCTGCAACGGCGACAGCCGATCCTCTTAAAACATCTCTTCTTGAAATCTCGTTTGCCATGGTTTCCCTGTCGGCGATTTTACCGCTGATAGCGTCGGTTTGTAGTCAGCCATTGGCAAACAAGAAATATAGTGGGAATTGACCCCAGGAAGTTTGTGCCCGGTTTAGGTATTGGATCGCAAGTTCCAACTCGTATCTGCGTTTTCAGATCGCGAAGTCCGTAGATACGAGCAAGCTGATTACTTAGCCTTAATTGTTCGGATTTTGATATTTTTAAATGAGACCAGACCATGATCGCCCTGGATCGCAATGGTGCCTTTCAACAGTTTTGCAAAACCAGGAAATTCTGAGAATTTGCTTTTTTTGACTCGGTCCCAGAAGTCCGGACTGCCGTAAACGTACTCGTAATACTTAACCCCGTTCATGTAAGTCTCACATTTCTTTGGCGAGACAATGATTCGCATCCGGTTCCATTCTCCCGGAGGCTTGGTTGCATCCGGTGGTTTCACAGCTTCATCGTGCATCGGATAGATTTGGTACAGATATCCGGCTAATTGACCATTAGGATCAACCGCTCTATCCATGATTTGCACTTCGGGACCACTATGCCAAACCGCATCTCCGTCGTCGGCAACGTGAAACATGACGCCGCTGTTTCCACCCTTCGATACATTGTAGTCAACGAATAACTCGAACCAATCGTACTTATCGTCGGTCACAATGTCACCAGCATTGCCTGGATCCGTGCTCGCCATGACACCGTCTTTGATTGTCCAACCGGGCTTGACTCCAGTAGCTTTGAAATTATGCCAGCCTTTCATCGTCTTTCCGTCGAAAAGAAGCTTGAAGCCAGATCGGACTTCCCGAGGAGTTAATGTGTTGTCGGCTTGAAAAACGACGGCGGCGGCAAGGATAGCGATCACATTGAAATTGTATCACAGCCCCGAACATTGTCCAAACAATATTCAGAGCCCAACCATTTTGTTTTCCAGTGCGAGAACTCTCTGTTACCGTGTCCAATCAAAAATCTGTCGCGGCATTCCAGGAGGTGGAACCTTGAGATCAATACCGGTATTTTCTTGCACTTGCTGGCGAAACCAAACATCAAACGGCTCCATAGACGTTCCCAAGTTGCTAAAGACCGCCATGGGGTCATCGGCGACAAAATACACGATACAAAAATCACCGATTGGAGTCGGTTGAATCCACCAGCTTTCTTTGGTAATGCTCACTTGAGACTGTTCATATTCGGCTTTTCGTTCAGTCATGAGTTTTCCGGCAAATTCGGCGAGAGATTCGCTCTTCCCCGGTAGAACCGGGAATACTATTCCTATTTCCATGGGCTAAATTTTTCACAAGGAAGCTGAACGATTTCTGAAC
>JAYVHY010000344.1:0-6649 GCA_043770615.1 Armatimonadota bacterium
TCCCAGAGCCAGCCACTTTTGCAGTGATTGGCGTTGGTCTACTCGTTCTTGTTCGGCGTCGCCGAAAGTAAGTCGTCTTGACTATTTCTTGTCGTTGACCGAAACAATTGGTCAACGGCAAGGATAGCTAGGCAGCCACCGATCACGCCCAACAATGCTCCGCCTGCGACGTCCGTAGGCCAATGCACTCCGCGATAGATTCGACTAATTCCGACTCCGGTTGCCCAAACATAGAGTCCGGCTACCACGCCCCACTTCCTCCGGCGTGCCGCAAGAATTCCGGCGGCAACCGCAACTCCAAAGGCGCAAGATGTGTGGGATGAAGGAAAGGAGGAGCGCTTGTGCGGCTCTTGGGCGATGGTCGTGGCAAGGTTACTTGGGCGATCTCGCGGCATAAGAGTTTTGAAGGTCTGTCCTAGGACGGTTCCCCCAAGTAAGGCACCCAAGGCAATTGCGATGCCTATGGCACGGTGAGATTTATTTGCTACTAACGGAATTGCAACTAGTGCGACAACTGCGCCAAGTCCCGAGTAGCTCAAAACAGCAAACAGGACGTCAAAGAACGGATTTCGCCAGCCAAGGTTAATTGTGCGAAAAAGTTCGAGATCCATGTCAGTCCATTAGTAAGGGAAGTAGTTCGGTAAGCTCGCCAATCGTGATGTCAGGCTGTGGGTCCGTCGGATCAATTTCTTCTGGCTTTCCGGTTCGAGAACTGATTGGTACGTCTGTATCTCTACGAATCCACGCCGTAACCCAACCATACTCAATTGCCGGTTTAATATCGTGACCGTATGAATTACCAACCATCAAAATTTGGTCCGCCATTAGTTTTACCGATTCGGCCGCCTGGTCAAACACAACTTTGTACGGTTTCCCGACTCGTAGCTCGCCCTCGATGTAGATATTGTCCATGTAATGGCGAATTCCGAGCGTATCGACTTCTTGGTTTTGAATGTCAGCGGGGCCGTTAGTAATGAGACCTAGTGGAAAGCGTCCACTGAGCTTCTCCAAGACTTGAATTGCATCGGGGAATAGTTTGAGGTTTCGATCTCGCTCGAACATATATGAATCGCCCAGACTCTTGGCTAAATCCATATCGTCGATCCCGAGGGAAAGCAGAGTCAACTGCATTTGGTGGTTCCGAGTGACTGTTCCAGAACTCAAATATTCGTGGTACAGCTTCGTCTTTTCTTTGAGCTCGGGGCTGAATTCTCGAAAAGTATCTCCCCACGCCTGGATCATTTCATCGGTTGATTTGCCTTCAACAGGATGCTTTTCAAAGGTGCTTCGGAGACCAGCTTTGCTGGCTAGCCAGTATCCGCAGAGCGTGTCGTCAAGGTCGAAATATATTGCTTTGACGTTCGAAAAACGCTCTTTTACTGCCGAGTCCACTCCCTTCATTATGGCTGGTATTGAGCGAGAACTGGAGTAGTTCCGTTGCGAACAAACGCGCCGACGAGCCAAGTGTCGTCCGATAGTTGGGCAGATCGGGTAACTGTACCGACCTTCGTCCCGTCATGGTCCAGAACGTCTTTTCCGGTTTCTTGATACTCTGATGCAAGAAATACATCCCAGGTCTTGTTGGTATGCCCACGACTATGGAGGCGGTGATTGATCTCTTGACCGGTATAGCAGCCTTTGGTGTAACTCATGGTCGCGGCTTCAAAATTTGGTCCCATTTCGGCAGGAAAGTTAACTTCGCTGATGTCATATCCCCATAGAGGAATCTTTGCGGCTAGCGCAGCCAATTGAAAGACATCATTGGAAAATGTTTCTCCGTCGTATGAATCGAAACTGTCTCGACCTGGCCATTTTGTTCGAGTTGCTGGGAGACCAACCGTACCGGGAATGATATGGGTAAGGGTTGATTCGAGAATCTCGGCAAAACAATCTTCCAAAATCACCATTTGCTCCACTCTTAGCAAAACAGCGGGAGCGCAAACGAGTGGAACCACCATCCACCCTTTTCCGTTAACAAGGTGTATCGTCCCGGGCGCAAGAATTTGACCGGTCGGTTTGCACAAGCAAAACGCAATCGGACTGTCGGCGGTTAAGAGTCGAATATCATTCGTAATCTGACCTTGTAGCCATTCTCGCCATTCTTCACCGGTAAATTCGATAACGGCATAGTCATCCAACGAAAATGCACCACCTTGATCACTTAGAAGCTTATACTCAGAGAATGCTTGGCTCATGCGTAAGTGATTCTACGCTCTGGACACCTAATCCGTTGGGTGATGCATGACGAATCCTTGGCTTTTGGGAAGTATCGCGGCTCTGTTTGGATTTGGTGCGGTAACCATCAAGAATTTTGAACGGGCTGCGGCGCTCGACATTGGCTCAAAGCTAGAGGGGGCTCAGAAGAAAGTTGGCTTGAAAGTGACCTACCCTGGGCTCTTTAGCCCAGCGTTGGGGGAAGTTGGAACCGCGACTATCTCGGCATCCGCATTCCGATGCGAGGGACTTCCGCTCTTTACCGAACCAAAGAGAAGCAAAAAAGGAACGATTGACCTGCTTCGATTGAATTTATCCGACTTCTACTTGAGAGACTTAAGGTGCGAACGGTTTGATGCAGAAATTCCTGATTGTCGATTTGACTTTGCCTTAGCTGCCTCTAAAAAGAAGGTTCGACTGAGCAAGAGTGGATTGGGTACCGGAACTGTCGAGCTTAAGGTCAAGGACCTTGCGCCATACATTCTGAAAAAGTATGCGGAGATCAAGTCGGTTGAAGTTTCTACGGATGGTGATTGGATACGAATAAGAGGCTTTGGACAATTCTTGGTTTTGAACGCGAACTTTGATGTCAAAGCAAAAATCACCACAAATGGTTCGCAATTGTTGATATCCGACTGTATTATTCGGATTGAGAATAAGGAACCGGATTTTGACAGCCAACAAGCACTGATCAATACACTGAATCCGGTCATTGACTTTGCCAAGGATCTGGATCTTTACGATGCAGTTGACGCTAAGTCAGTCCGAATAATTGGAGAAACCATCGTGGTTAAAGGGAACGTCAAGATTCCTAACCTCCCAGAATAGATTTATTCAATTTCAAGGGAGCCAAATCGCTTCTCAGTGGAATCTACTTTTGCGGAAAGAAGTGCAAATGCCTTTTCAATTCGTTGCCTTTCTCGGCTTGCAATTTGTTTCTTTTGGGGCTGTGATGTTTCGAATTCCTTAAGATGTCCTAGTAGCAAGTCATACTGAGATTTGAGTAGGTTGAATGGAGCTTTGTTTGGAACACCCATAATAATCTCAGCTTCATCCTCACTCATTGCAGTAATCTGGGATTTAAACTCCTGTTGTTCCGTCTTCTTCATCGCGACACCCTGCTCAAGGGCCTGGTTTAGTTCAGACATCGCTTTCTCTTCCGGTGAGTTTGACCCAAAGATTGCATCTTGAGCTTTACCGGCGTACGCTCTCCCTAAATTAAAGACTCGATCAAATTCGGACATGAATAACACTAAATTACCTTACGAACGTAACATCAATTGGGCTTCATCAACGCTTGATTGAATTGTTTCAAGCGAACTGAGCGAATTCCGTAGGTCATCTGCACGTTCGGTGGCATTTACTGATGCTTCGGAGAAGGTCAGTTTTGCCTTTAACTCACTCAGGGAAGCTTTAGTCAATTCAATTTCATTTTCGATTTTTTTGATGATTGCTCTGGCTTTTTCGTACTCGGCAAGTTCGTTTGCTTTGGCTTCAAAGGCTTTGGTGAAGCTTAACTTTTCTTGCGCCGACTCGGCGGCTTCTCGAGAACTGTTGATTCGTTGTAACTCATTTTGGGCAGTGATATACCCATCCGAAGCTTTTCGTAGTTGGTCCCGAGTTTGAAGGGCAAGGATGACTCGTTCATGAGTGCCGTTGAGTTCTTCAATGACTGAGCCGGCCATGGCGCGTACGGCTGGGTCTTCGCTTGACTCAACGGTATCGATAATGGATCGTCTAAGGGACCGGATTGGGCGATAAAGGTTTTGGGAGTCGAAGGATAGCGAAGGAAATTCATCGGTTCCCGATGCTTGTTTTGATTGACGAGTTGAACCAACGAAAGCGGTGAAAAGACCGCCAATTATGACAAGGGCAACAATAACGATCAGGGTGAGAATTGCCATTTGAATATGATTCTACGTTTTTAGATCCTGATATTAGAATCGAAATCGCAAGAACACGGAAAAATCTCGAAATTGTCCGTTGGTAGTCCGGTAAAGGCTTTCTAGCTGGACGCCCTTTGCCGCGTTGTAGGTGCCACCAAATCGAAACTGTAGGTTCGTCTCGCCGAAGGACTTTGAAACACCGAAAAGGGCGGAATGTTTGTGTCCGAGGTCATAGCTGATCTGAAAGTCTCCCAATTCTTTGTCCACCGAAGTTCCTTCCGCCTCTCTGAGGAGCAATATTTCGGTTCGATAGTTGAGCTTCCCGGTTCGGCGACCAATATCGAATCCGAACGCTTGTTTCCACCCGTTGCCAACGCCTTCGGGAGCCTCCATTGACTGAGTTAGGGAAAGGGCGGTGCTGTTGATCCCCCAGTGACTTCCGAGACAGAAGCTCAAGCCGAGCCCTCTCCCACCGATACGACCGACAATGCCGTATTGATGTCCCTTTCCTCCGTCTACAAATGCCACGGAGACCGGAAGCCCATCAATCAGTAGTTTGGAGTCAACTCGGGCGGCAAGCACCGTTTGACGAAAGAAGCCGCCACCACCGAACGGGAGATATTGTTTTCCAACTCGCCAAAGCCCCGGGTCCTCAACGTAGTACTCATCGAAAGAGTCTCGATCAGTATCGTTAGTGATTGTTCCACTTCGTTCTGAGAGGAAGACTTTTAGTCCGATTGGGAGCATAGCTTGAAGGGAAATTGTTGAGTATCGACCGAGAGGAGTATAGGATTTGGCACCGAGGGAAAAGTCGTTAGAAGACGTCATGCCCAGACTAAGATCGCCCTTTATCTTAACGTCTGGAGCCTGAGCTACGACAACTCCGGCAAGAGACATCATTAAGACAATGGAAAGGGTTTTCACAAGGAATCTCGGTTATGACCTATCGTACCGCTCCAGCATTTGTTGATACCAAAGGAAATTCCTTTCGAGGCAGGATATTCCTAACGAATTTTAGGTCCGGCGGCTCCGCAAATTCGAAGCAGAGCATAAATGAGAAATAGGATCGGAAGGATTGCGCCGATGCGTGATTCATTCTTTGTGGACATGAGCAACAATGCAACATTGACTCCATTCTCGATGATTACAAAAGCCAACGCGAACTTGTTTGCCCGAGCGATGGCGAGAATGAAAAAGAATGATAGGGGTATCAGCCCCACAATGGCAACTGAAATTCCCACTCCCTTGGTTTGGTCTAAACCGTGGATGAAATTGAGTATGTCGGGATCGGCGGTTTGCTTTAAAAGGCTGGCCTTTAGGGGCTCCGCGAACTCGAGCCCGAGTCCAATGGAAGCCAATATCCCAATGCCTCCCAGGATCAAGAAGATCTTGAGAAAGTAAAAGAAAGCAAGGGCTCCGTCACCCCAAAACACTCTTTTAGTCTTTCGTGGTGCTGCTCTCTTGGTGGCCTTGCGCTTCGCCTTCTTTTTCGCCACAAAGAAAATACGGATTGACGGCTCGTTTCGTCGCAATAATCCGATTGGGACAAGTCCACCCAGTAAACTCCTCGGAATGCAATATCGTGAGCTCGGTAAGACCGGCGTCAAAGTTTCCGAAGTAAGTTTGGGTTGTTGGACCATGGGTGGTCTGAACTGGGTGAACGGAAACCCGAACGGATGGGCAAACGTTGATGAGGCCGAGGTGACTGCCGCGATCAAGCGAGGCATCGATGCGGGAGTGAACCACTTTGACAACGCCGACGTGTACGGCAACGGTAAGGCAGAGCAGATGTTAGCGCGGGTCTTTGACAAGCTCGGAGTCAACACCAATGACTATGTCGTCGCAACCAAGGTTGGGCACTTTCCGGGCACCGCTGCCCACGCTTACGAAGCCCTCCACATTCGTCACCAGTGTGAGCAGTCGCTGAAGAATCTCAAGCGCGACTATATCGATGTGTACTACTTTCATCACGGTAGCTTTGGCGAATCGGATATGTACCTCGATGATGCTGTGGCCATGATGAACCGCCTCGTGGAAGAAGGAAAGGTACGAATCAAGGGTCAGTCGGCTTACAGTGCGGACGATTTTGAGAGGGTAACTCCAAAGGTTCAACCTTCAGTTTTCCAAAGCTGGGCACACGCCATGGACGATCAATTCATTCGTCCCGGTTCGCGGGTTTCAAACTTGATGCTGGCGAATGACATTACATTCGTGGCGTTTAGCCCGTTGGCTCAAGGGCTGTTGCTCGATAAGTTTGATCCGCAAAATCCGCCCCAGTTCGACGAAGGCGATCACCGTCGAGGTAAGGCGTCGTTTGGTACCGAGCGGCTAATGGCATTGAAGCCAAAGATGGCAACCTTGAAAGCACGCTTTGGGGATTCAATCGAGGATCTCAGTGCCATTGCTCAGCGGTATATCTTGCGTATGCCCAATGTTGCGTGTACAATTCCTGGTTTTCGAAACGAGCGACAGGTGGTGTGTAACTTATCGGCTGTCGGGCGAGAGCTGAGCGAAGACGACATGACGTTTATTCGGGAGACGCTTAGGTA
>JAYVHY010000345.1:0-6640 GCA_043770615.1 Armatimonadota bacterium
CCAAAACGGAGTAGCAATAAACGGATTTGTCAGTATTTCTGGTTCGAACAACTTCTTGACGCTCGACGGTATGCGCGGAAACGACGCAACATTTATCGGATTCTTGCCGACTATGGCAGCTTGTTCTTATTATCATAAGAAGGCACTCCCTCGTTTCAAAAGTGTCGAGGCGGTGGTTGCTGAGGTTACCAAGTGGGTTGATGAAGAGTACGGTCCCGCCTTGTTGCGTGGAAATAGTCTGAGCGACAAAGAAACTGACCGGATCGCCACCAAACTTGGTGAATATCTTGGCTTGTCAAAGAAGTACTGTTTGGGCTCAAACTTGCGAGTGCCAGAGTTTGCATTCTTCAAAGAACTGCTTCGTGATGAGGGTCTTGCAATTGGTCGCTATGACGGACGGTTAACATCAAAAGAAGAATTGAAAGTAGGTGGGCAGCAGTCTGGAGATGCTTCAAGCGACTCGATTACCGCTCCATTTGTAAGCGCGTTTCACGACTATGTTCTCAATGACCTCAAGATCAAAACCACGCTTGACTACAATACGTTTGGCAATGTGTACCCTTGGCAAAACCCAGAAGGTAGCTACCCCGAAACATCGACGGACCTCCGAAATGTCATGTCGGCAAACAAACATCTTCGAGTGCTTTATTGTTTCGGATACTACGACCTTGCTTGCCCGTTCAATGCGTCTATCTACACTATCAATCACATGGGACTCGACGCCGAAACTCGGTCACATATCTCTTATGCCTACTATCCGGCGGGACACATGATGTACATCGAGCGTGGCTCTCGAAAGAAGTTCCACGATGATGTCAAGAACTTCGTGCGAGACAGTTTGGCAAAAAACTAGAAAGCAAGGCAGTTCTTCTTGCGAAAAAAAGTAGCATCCTCAGAAGTGTCTGAGGATGCTACTTTTCAGTCCGTGTTGGGGGCAGGTTTCTTTGATCTTGCGCCAGGTTTCATCTGCCTAGGCTCCGACTCAACGGTACCCGAGGTTCGGTTTGAACTCAAGGCGAAAAACGCGACAACGCAAATGGCAATCAGAACTATCGCTACAAGCAGGCCAATTTTTAGTGAATTTGACATCGGAAACTAATCATTCGCAGGGAGATTATCGATGTTGTGCATTCCCCAGTTGTTGAATGCATCGGCTGGCAGATCCTTACTAAGGGTGGCAGAAAACTTGAACCATTTGGCGTGTCCGTCGGCAAACGAATAGTTGTTTCCACCCAAATGACGGCCGATGTTCTTCGGATCCGGCAACTGCGAGTTGTCATCAATGTCACCGATCTTGTAGCCTGATCCGTCTAGAAAGCCCCTCTCCCAATTTCCGTCCGGTGCCGAAGCCCATGGATGGTAATCGAAGAACCCAATTCCCAAGTGCCGTTCTCCAATCATGATTTGCTCGGCTGGTCGTGAAAATGAAGTCAAGTTTGCTCCATGCGAAAAGAATCCGTTTATTAAATAATCGGTTCGGACATTCTTCCAGTCAGTCGAATTCAACGGATAGGGAAACAAGGTTGGAGTGACATTGACAACTGGATCATGAAATACATCGTCTTTTTTCAGGTAGGGCTGAAGCGGCTTGTACCATGGATAAAGATCCGCAATGGTCTCTGGTGGCTCTAGGTCGTGATGGGTATGGCAAGTTTGATCGTCGTTATCACCCGCGTAAAGCATGATTCCGGTAGTGATTTGCTTATGATTTGACAGATCGGCGGTCTTCTTTGCGGCAGCCTTCGCTTGAGCGAACACGGGGAAGAGAATTGCTGCAAGAATCGCGATGATAGCAATAACGACGAGTAGTTCGATGAGAGTGAAAGCCTTCCGCATAATTACCTTTAAGTATCTTATACCATAGGGGGGTATTGTATTTGAGAAATACTTATACTTTTTACTGGTAAATTTGTCAAGCCCAATGTATGAGCACCCATTTCCCTTGAGTGAGCAGAATCTGCGCGACCACTACTGTAGTCGTAACTCGCCAGCACTGAAAGTTGACTCGGGCGATACGGTCGCTTTCGAGACTTTGGATGTCGATTGGACTCTCGAGCCGCAAAAGGATTGGGATACTCCGCCGCCGCGAATGGCTCGCCCTGACGGATCGTTGGGAGACGGGCCTCCATTATCGGGACCAATTTACGTCCAAGATGCAAGCCCCGGCGATGTCCTTGAAGTCCAAATCCTTGAAGTCAGACCAAAGTCGTGGGGATGGACGAAAGCAGGTGGTCGGAACTTTTGGCCCGACCTCGAATTCGGCGCAGACCAAGACTCGCCGCTATTGATGAATTGGTCAATCGACCCAGACAAGAAAGTCGCCAAGTCATCGGTTGGAGTATCTGTTTCCATTCGTCCCTTTATGGGAATGATGGGTGTTTGCTCCCCGGGTGAGGGACAACATGAAGCTTGGTCACCAACTGCCTTTGGAGGAAATTTGGATTGCAAGGAGCTGATCGCCGGCACAAGTCTCTTCTTGCCAGTTGGCGTCGAGGGGGCATTGTTCTCAACCGGAGATGGTCACGCGGCCCAAGGTGATGGCGAACTATGCGGATGCGCCATCGAATGTCCCATGGAACAAGTTCGTCTTCGATTTATCGTTCATAAGGCTCATCCTTATCCGTTTATCCACGCGAGAACTTTGGATTCGATGATTACATTTGGGTTTGATCGAGACCTAAAGGTTGCGATGGTTGAAGCAGGGAATCGGATGATTGAGTATATGCTCGATGAATACAACCTGCCGAACCGGGCAGCTGCGTTGTGCTTGTGCAGCTGTGCTGTGGATTTCCGGGTGACCCAAGTCGCTAATCCGGCTTTCGGTGTTCACACAGTCTTAAAATATGGAGACATTAGGCTGACTAGTCCGTAATCTTGGGCATAGCTTGCACTGTTAGGATTTGACAAGAGAGATGAAAGTTGGTCGCCAAATTATGGCTGCCAGGTCTCGCACAAACAGCAAGTTGTGGCACATAGAAACCCAAACCTCTAAAACAGATTTTCATCGCTTGTTGCTCAAAACTTGATCTTCATCGAAGCTAACTTCTTCGAGCAAATTTTCTTCCGTTCAGACCATGTCTCAATTGTGTGAGTGTCTGGCAAATAGACTCCCTTGATCCCAATTTTGGCGAATTTTCCACCGTCATTTTCAGCCTGGTGAAGTGCAGTCAGCCATCGAATTGCTGCAGAGTCAGTTTTTGGATCAAAATACTTGCTTGAATGAAGTCGAATCAAATTCGAAATGAAGGATAGTGCCTTCGGTCCACTTTCCCCGGTAGTTATAGTGAAACGGTTTCCGAATAAAAGACTAGAACCAGACTTCGGTGATACATATAGTTCAATTCGATCGGGATACTGTGTGACTATTGACCGTGACGCATCAAATGTTGCCTCAAGAAGGGGGTTAATCTCCTCTACAATAAGAGATTCAAGACTTTGCCTAGAAATGCCATATGCTTTGAGCTCAGAATCATCACAGAACTGAGCTAAAAGATGGGCATCTCGTCTCTGAAATGCCCTCTCCATTGATCTTACAAATTCCAGAGAACCTGGCTTTGGTACACGTAACCATAGGTACGCCGGGAGAATAATTCCGGACACCATGATTAGGAGAATTTGGCGTCTATGACTAGGCTCTCTAGAATTCATCTATTAACGTGCTCCAACCTTACAGGTATGAATTACAAGTGCCACTATTGCACGAGTCACTTAGCACATCAAACTCTTGGGTTGCCTTTGAAATTGTTCCGCTGGGGCAAGTCCACGTCGCTTTTCGAAATTCTCGACAACCTTCAAAAGGGGTTCCTCCCCACTCTTCTGCACCACAATGCTCCCAAATCACGTTGGACGGTATTGCACACTTCTTCACTGACTGCACACAGTTTGAGCAATAAACTGTTATCTGAGGAGTTCCGATTGAAGTCAAAATGGCGATCGATACTAGTACTGTAATTAGTTTTTTCATCTGTTTCCTTACTGAAAGAAAGACGGACTCCAAAATGGTTTGTCCGCCCTTTGTTTCTTTACAACGTGACCATCCAGCATCACACCGATGACCTTTTTTAGGCCGTATTGTAACCGGATTGGCACTTGACCAGGATTACAATTGGGATCAACCCACATCGGCGTATTGGACTCCAGTCTTCTTGCGTGGGCCGCAAAGCCACTTGGATCTTGTGGTAAAAAGTAAATGGTTGTGTAGCCACCACCGTCATCGTCTAGTCGAGGATGGCGTCCGCAAGGGGACTGTTTATGCATATCCTTTCCACTAGTTTTCTCCAGAATTGCCAACATGGCATCTGGCGCTGGAAGACCCATCTGGTAGGGATCTCCATACTCAAGGTTAGACGCTTGATCCTGACGTTATAGCGAGGTAGCTAGGAATAAGCTGTGTAGATTCTGGATAGCCGCAGTCTCTTTTGCTACCTGCTTCGCATTCGCGAATACAGGCAGTAGGATTGCCACAAGTATCGCAAAAATCACCAGGCAACAAAGGATCTCGATGAGAGTGAATGCTGCTTTCTTCATTTTGTTAACCTACTGGGAGTCAAAACGTGGGAACGAATGTTGTAATCAAAAATGCCAGGGCCATTTGACCTCATAGCCAAACTATTGGAGGAATCGTCCAAATTGAAGACTAGCGTATTAACACCTAGATGGCCAAATTTTTGTTTCAGCGCAGTCATATTGTCGGTGAAGACGAGAAGCTGATCGGTCGACGATTGTTCCAGAAGGCGATCAATTGCCGCAGTAGTGATCGAACAACTACTACAAGGTGGAAGAAGTACAACCTTTATTGACTCCGGTTTTGGGCCTGCTAGTTTCGAAACATATTTTCCCAAATCTGAAACCGTTATTGGATTATTTTGAACCTGAACTTCAAAATTAACTCGCCGATAGAGTGCAAAAGGTGAGTGTTCTTGACTTGTCATAATGTCTAGTGATATACCAAGTATTGCAATACAGACAATCCACTCGATATTGTGTCGCATAGTAATTTAGATAATACACCAGAAATGCTTCTGCCACTTCTCTTTTTGTGTGTGAGGAGCCGCTTTCTTCAATTTATTAACAGAGATATCCTAGTCATCAAGCACTGCATAGCTTGAGTTCAATGTAATGTACTCAATTAGTTTTGCAGCACTGCCAGGATTCAACTACTGACTCAAAGCCAAGCCGATGCAAAATCGGCAAGCTCGTCGGTCTCGCGTCAATACACAGGTATCGTAAGCTAGCTTTCCGGGCATGGGAAACTCGTGCGGCAACAACGGCTTGGTAATATCCCCGACATCGAAACTCTGGTAGCGTTCCACCTGTATACAGTCCACCACAAGTGTTTCGCTCTCCGTGGTCAAGGCGACCGATGCTGACCGGGGTGTCACCGCTGTAGGCAACAAAACCAACTTCTTCTTCCGTGCCTGCAGCAATGCACCTTGCCAATACTCCAACCGTAAACGAGAAGTCCTTACCAAAAACTGCTTCAGCAACTGATCGGAAGTCGTTCAATTGAATCTCGTCGGAAACCCGCTCAACTCGAATTTCTGGGTCAACCTCTCGAAAACAAGTCGCGAGATCAACCGCACAAACGACTTCTTTGGTGCCAATCTCGAACCCTCGGGCAACCAATCGGTCCAAAAGATCGGCGGGTAAATCAGTGCTAAAGAGCTTCCACTCGAATGATCGTCCAATGGATCGATGATGAGCAATCTCTCGCTTAATAACTTCATCAGCAACGCCCACAAGACTTCCATTGGCTAACACTTGGCAGTAGCCTTCGGTTTGAAAGCGGACTACCGTGGTGTCAGTAAACACTGGATTCCCTAATGTTCTATATTCGTGCAGAAGTGTGGCTAACAATATCGCTTCCTCACGCACCAAATCTCTTCGCTTGGCCACCGATGAGCCCACTTGGCATCGACATAGTCGTACCGAACCTTCATATCTTTCGGAGCTTGAATCTCGATTAGGTCCTCAATTTCAAACCCAGATTTTCGAAGCAAGCGTATCAGTGGACCGTAAGCTAGCAAGAACTCTTCCGGATCATCTTTGTTCCATTCAATTCGATTGAGGCCGAAGTAGTCTCGCACCATTGTTGGGGTTGCCGGAGTATTCCCATCAGGAGTGCAAAGCGCGGTCAGGATGCCGTTCCGAAGGAAGACCAGGCGCCCGCCAGGCTTCAGAACTCGTGCCGCCTCGGGAATCCAGAGATACGGGTCGGACCAGATCGCAGCACCATATTCGCTGATGGCAAAGTCAAATGATTCATCTTCGAAAGGCAAACTCTCTGCGTAAGCTTCGACCAAAGGAAATTCGATCCCAAACTCATTTTGGAACATTTTTGCGTTGGCAAGTTGCTCCGGAGTAGGGTCAATTCCCGTTGGCTCTGCACCGAGTTTTGCCAGCCAAGCTGAGATGTATCCAGTTCCGCATCCTAGTTCGATGCATTTCTTTCCTTTAAACCAGTCAAGTTCTCCGAGGGCGTTGAGTTCGGTTTCGGAGATATTCCACATTCCCCAGGTCCAAGCTTTTTGACTCCAAGCTCTATGGCCTGGCTCGAAGAAGTCCTCGCTCATCTTGCCCCAGGCTGTGCGGGTTCGATCTAAGTAATCCGGTTCAGGCATGCCAGTGATTGTGGCATCTT
>JAYVHY010000346.1:0-3014 GCA_043770615.1 Armatimonadota bacterium
TACCAGCAAGCGTCAATGCTTTTTGATCAGGCAATAAAGGCGAATCCAGGTGACCCTGTAGTCCATGAGGTTCGTGCACTCAACCTCTTTGCGTTGAAGCAATACTTGCCTGCGGCCACGGCCCTTAACTCCCTCCTCTCGTCTGGTCCAGGAATGGACTGGACGACCATGAGCTCCTTGTATGGAAATAGAGATGACTACTCTTTACAGTTGGCAACTCTTGAAAAACACGTTCGAGAGAACGCCAGTGATCCGGCAGCACTTTTCGTTCTCTCGTATCACTATCTAGTTCAAGGAGAACAGGACAAGGCCACCAAAACTCTCGAAAATGTCGTAAGATTTCAACCCAAAGATTCGACCGCAAAACGAATGATGGATGCTTTATCGAGTCTCAGCAAAGGCAAAACTACGTCCGCGCAAGCGAACAACGCTGCCGACACAGAAACGGAGTTGATTGGGAATTGGAAGGCGGTCACGGGCAACACGTCAATCGAGTTGGCTATTGCTGCTGATGCGTCCTTTCAGTGGAAAGCGAGCACAGCGGGGCAACCATCGGTAATGTTGTCTGGTCAACTATCGGCAGACCAAGATGCAATAGTGTTAGTGAACGAGGAGGCTGGTTCGATTGCTGGCAGCGTTTCTTCACTGGGGGCAGATCAGTGGCAATTCTCACTTGAAGGTGAGAATAGCTTGAATGCTGTAATTAATTTCACTCGGGCTAAAAGCTAAAGAGCAATGAGAATTCAACAACGCTTGAGCCAGGCAAGAAGATTGACTTCGCATCGATGACAAATGAAAAGTGGGTCGCTTTCGAACAAGCCATCGAAGATACTTGGAAGGATTTCACTTCGGTTCCAAGGAAAGCTGACGCGGGTGAGTTAACGAGTACCGACGCCTTCGGTACTCGCGACCAACTGAAGAACAACTATATGCTCAAATGGGCTGGGGCCGTTCTAGGAATTTACGGCAAAACAGCGGGGACCCGGCAAGGACAGGGAAGCAAACTGGTTGCCTGCCCCGAAGGGTCCCCTTTTTTATGCCGATGCGTCTATACTACCCAAAGCCCGAAGTGTTGAACGGTCAATGGAAAGAACCGAAGGTTCAATCCTTTGCCAAGTAACCCAA
Source organism: Armatimonadota bacterium (assembly GCA_043770615.1). Classification (GTDB taxonomy): domain Bacteria; phylum Armatimonadota; class Fimbriimonadia; order Fimbriimonadales; family Fimbriimonadaceae; genus Fimbriimonas. Next base: position 1,126 of record JAYVHY010000346.1, read on the forward strand.
AGCAAAGTTCAAGATAAAAAAGCAGTCTCATGAATTCATGTCGTTTTTTAATTGCGTTAGTGATACCGTTTGTTTTTTCCGATCCATTCAATATGGTTTTGGCTCAATCGGTTCTCAGCAAAGCAGTCCGGAATACCGAAAACGTCGAACCTGCTTTGAGACATCCAGAACAAGAAAAAGCCGCAGTTGCAAAACTGACAGCTCTAGCAAAAGAAAAGGGAAAGCGACCGAATATCGTTTGGCTGCTTATCGACGATATGGGTTGGGGGGAGCCAGGATGTTACGGTGGAGGAGATGTGGTTGGGGCTGCAACGCCGAACATGGATCGCTTGGCGTCTAGTGGACTCAAGCTTACTTCGTGCTATTCACAACCAACCTGCACTCCCACACGCTCAGCTATGTTGACTGGGAGACTTCCTCCGAGAACGGGATTGACACGGCCAATTCTTGCGGGAGACAAACTCACGAAAAATCCGTGGGCCGACGAAATTAGTTTAGCAAAATTGCTCAGCGATTCCGGTTACCGCACGGTGCTGACTGGCAAGTGGCATATAGGCGAAGCCGAGGGAATGCGTCCCTTCGAAGTTGGCTTTGACGAATTCTACGGCTTTTATCCAGCACAAAAGGAGCTTAGCCAAGCACTCGACGAACGTCGCTATCCTGATCTTGTTCTTGATCCTGAACGAATGGCAGCCTACCACAAGTTAGGTATGAGTCATGCGCTTGTTCGAGGGCAGAAAGGAAGTAAGGAGCAAGTCGTTCAAGAGATGAAGAGCCTAGATGATATTGCCGAAGGGGATCGATTGTTAAAAGAACATACGGTATCGAAACTTGCTGAATTAGCCAAAAGCAAAACCCCCTTTTTTCTTCAGCATTCGTTTATGAAAGTGCATGCCGATAATTTTGCTTCGAAGCAATTCAAAGGAAAGAGCAAGAGCAAGTATCCATACAAGGATGCTGTGGTGGAGGTCGACGCTTACATAGGCGAAATCGTCGCAGCGCTCGATTCGAATGGACTCCTAGACAATACAATTGTTTTTGTAACTTCTGACAATGGTCCCCAAATGGATTCTTGGCCAGATTCGGGCCATACACCATGGCGTGGATCGAAAGGCTCCTGTTGGGAAGGTGGCGTACGAGTTCCTGGAATCGCCTACTGGAAGGGCATGATTGAGCCTCGAGTCAGCGATGACCTTTTCGATTTGATGGATCTCTTCAATACTTCACTTTCTATAGCTGGAGCGGCCGACAGAATTCCAACCGATCGCTACATTGATGGAATCGATCAGACGTCGTTTCTAATAAGCCCAGATGGGAAGTCGAATCGAGAGAAAGTTTTTTTCTGGGATGATAAAAACTTCATGGCCATGCGAATGTTTGAATACAAGTTGCATGTCAAAGTCGTCGAAACGGAAGAGCATTTCCTCGATATCGATATGGCGACAACAAAGGACGTAATTTGGTTGTTCAACCTTTTCATCGATCCAAAGGAGTCGTTTGCGGTTGGGCACCGTCAAAATGCTTGGTTGGCCTCACTGGGCGCTGAGATCAAGGAACATATGAAAACGTTCGTCAAATACCCACCCAAAAACGTCGGTTTGGATAAAAAGTAGCGGCGAACGATCCAATCGGGGCACTTCGGTTTGCCATGCGAAAGGGTGCCGTTTCATTGCTAAAAGCTGATGTTTGCGCGTTGCCCAACAATCAATGCTGTGTCGATACTATTCAGCGCTGTCTTCAACAATTGTCCAACGGCAGTTAGTGAAACGCGACGACTAAGCTGCATTGTAGAACACCTCCCCACCTTGGCCGTCCCTTAGCCCTCCTAAGATGCTTGATGTCTGTTGATTTAATGCGTTTCCAGCACTCAAAATCAGCCGAAGGGCGCT
>JAYVHY010000347.1:0-6627 GCA_043770615.1 Armatimonadota bacterium
ACTAACCAAGTTTTGCTCAACGGAACGGTATTGACGAATTGGGAAATGTATCCTTTGCCTTTGAAGGACCAATGGGTGTCCAAGTTGCTTTCAACCATACGGACGTCTAAGCCTGGGACTTTCCATCGGGGAATGTTTAACCTCGAAAGGGTTGCTGACACCTTTATCGATGTCTCGAACTACCAGAAGGGAACGGTTTGGGTGAACGGGCACAACCTGGGTCGGTATTGGAATATCGGTCCGCAAACGAGGCTTTACTGCCCAGCAAATTGGCTGAAAGCCAAAGACAATATCGTATATGTTCTTGATTTGCTTCAAATTGAAGCTAAGCCACTGTCCGGCAAAGAAACGCTTGGGAATTGAGGCAAGGAAGAAGATTACTGGGGATTGAAGGATGTGGTTGCGAACCTATAGTAGCGCCGCCTCCACCAAATATTTGGGTTGACTTCTACGTGATCAATTCGTTAGCGGACGCTGTGGGTTTTAAGGTGATTGCGCAAATCGAACCAATTTTTCGGTGTAATTCACCAAATCCATGACTGTTTCATCAATGAGAATATTGCCACATAAGTCGAATCTTCGATGATCCATTTCCAAATTGACAAGGTTTTGTGTCCGCCCCTTTCGGGGTTTCAGTCTTTTTGGAACGATCCATTCCGAAAATTCGAGTGCTTGCTGATAGAGGCTTTCAATTTCTGCTTGAACCGCATCCTCGTGTGGAAGTATACGAACAGAGAGACGTTCCTGAGCAATCTGCAAGTATAGGCTTCCCAATCCGATGGGAGTCCAGCCCCAATATGCCGCCAAGAATCCGCCGCTGGCATTCGGGACATAACTCCATTCACACCCAGGTATATTTTCGGAAATCAGCTCCAGGTACCTTTGCCAAGCATAAAAACTCCATGATTTCCCAAAGCGAAATGCTTCGTACTGATTTTCAATGTCTAAGAGGTGCTCACTAAACTGAGAGAGGATTGAGTCTCTGGCTGAACGTGGAAGAGTCTCGATCAAATCGCGTCGCCCGACGACTGAAAATCCCGATGCTTTAACGTTTTCAAACGAAGGTTGAATGTAAGTTTGTATGTAAACCGGGGCTAGTTGACGTGTTGGATACATCTCCCTAGCAGAAAGCAAATATCGCTCTAACTGCTTTGAGTGTTCGGAAGTACCTGCTTTGTCTTCGATCAGAATTGCAATTGATTCGTTGATTTCTATCACTAAGTCAATGTTTTTCAATTGGCGACGGATCTGAATTCGTTCAATCTGCTGGGGTAGCTCAATTCCAGCTTTCGAAGTAAGCAAATTGAGGAAGCCTAATCCCGCATTCTGTAGTTCCTTGTCTAGAACTGTAGGAGCAGCACAACTGGCAAGCCAGCAGAAGAATGCATCTTGCGACAACTCTGATGTCGCGAAGTGAAAGAGATTTGGTCTAGACATGATCTTTGAAGTTAGCCTACTCCCTCAAACATGTCGTGAATTTTCTGGGTTGGTACTTCTTGAAAATTTTAAACTTCTTAATCCACAGCTTGGACGGAGTAACAATCCTTGCTCCTTAGATCTCAAATGGCGAAGGAAAGCACCGGGATAGTGGTTTGAGGCTCGGTGATCCACTCAACTCCATCCGCCGTAACTCGAACCATTTCCTCCAGCCCGAGGTATCCCCGACATGGGAGGTTAATCCCGAGTTCCAAAGTGTAAACCTGACCTTCTTCCACGGGAATTTCCGGCAAGCGCCCATATCGCTCCCAACGTGGACCGAGCAGACTTCCCCCGTCATGTGCCACCCGTCCAACTTGGTGACCAAGCGCATGAAGATATTCGGGATACCCAGCGGAAACCAGAAAAGCCCTGGCCGCAGCATCAACTTCGTGCCCTAAGACTCCGGGGCGCAAAGCCTCGGCTCCCGCTTGAATCGCACCTGAAACCGCCGCTAGACCGTCGGCTAAGTCAGATGGCAACGAACTTTCACCCGGCAAGGCAACATACCAACACCGCTGAATGTCCGATGAATAGTCCTCTACGATCACTCCTAGGTCAAGGTGAACCAGCTGCCCAGGCTCCAGCACGATTGATGAAGACGGCACCCCATGACCAATCATCGAATTCGGTCCGAAGTTCACGATCGGATTCCCGGCTCGAGACCAGCCGTAACCCCAACGATTCGAATCAATCTCGGCTTGAATTTGGTCAAAAAGTGATCGCTCATCCAGCCCCAGTTTAAGTCGGCCCGGTACCGATGCGTAGATGTTATCGGTTACTGTAACGGCCGCCCGGATTCGGCGAATCTCATCTGGAGTCTTGATCCCTCGCAACCGGCTCACAATTTCGTTCGCCGACTCTAATGCATTTGCGAACCGTGTCCCTTCGAGGTGCGAGACCAAGAGCCGAAATAGACCGTGAGTTAGTCCATCTGCCTTATCATCATCTTCGCTAAAATTGACTGCGATCCGAGGCTCTTGGTCTTTGGGAATCAAGTCCTCCAGGACCTCTAAAAGCGGAGCACGAATACCCTGGACGTACGGAACGACTTCGTCCCAATCGCCAGAATGCACCAATGGATCAGCATCATAATTGCCGACGACGGCAATCTTCCTCCCATCCCATCCGACCATCAAAGCTGAAATCCAAACAAGCCCGGTTTCGCAAATAAATGGCAAAGCTGGATCCGATCCCTCACCGGTTTCCCGAACAAATGTCAGCCAAACATGCGCGCCAGAGTCCTGAACCAACCCCACCGCCTGCGCTAGCTTTTCTCGGGTCAGCGCGCTCAAAAGAAACCTCGTAATCCTGTTAGGCGATTTACGTTGCAGCCTGAAACTTTCATGGAAGCCGGATTATACTCACGAACTCCATGGATACTAAAGCCTGGATTTATTGAAAGGATGATGGTGGTGAGTATAGGATTCGAACCTATGTAAGCTCTCGCTGACAGATTTACAGTCTGTTCCCATTGGCCACTCGGGCAACTCACCACGCGGGGAAAGAAAATTATACCATTTGTGTCCGCCCTTTCGTCATTATCGCGATTCTACGGCGTATATCTGTGGGTATGAGTATTATCACGATTGCCTACCACAGCGGCTATGGCCACACGAAGAAAGTCGCAGAAGCGATTGCTGGCGGAGTCGGCTCGGTTGACGGAGTAACGGTTCACATCCTTGACGTCACCAAGGTTGACGAAGCAACCGGAACATATGCGAATGGCTGGGAGGCTCTCGAAGCATCGGACGGCATTCTGTTTGGATCCCCGACCTACATGGCAGGTCCATCGGCTCCATTTAAGGCATTTGCCGATGCAAGTTCAAAACCATGGTTCGCCCGAGCATGGAAAGATAAAGTTGCTGGAGGATTTTCAAACTCGATTTCCAATGCTGGGGACAAAGCCAATACTCTCGGATACATGTTTTCTTTGGCGGCTCAACACGAGATGGTGTGGATTAGTTTGGGCATCCGAAACGACGGCACACTCAATCGAAGTGGATTCTATCAGGGTCTTGGGACTCAGTCTGACAATGCGTCACCCGAGGAAACTCCTGGCGCGGCTGACCTCGAAACCGGACGACTGTTTGGTATCCGATTCGCCGAGGCGGTCAATCGCTGGGTCAAGGGAGCCTAGAAAGTCAGCCATCAGCCGAAAGCTGAAAGCTGAAAGCCAAAAGCTGGCACCCATTCCGTAATTCTGAGACTCTGCTGTGGAGGCTAATGACACGGCTGCTTAGCAATATCCAATCTATCTTACTAGGCAGCCGTTTCCCAAACCTCCCCGGTTAAGAAAAGCCAATCTTAACCCGGTCGAAAGCCTCACCAACAGCTATCTCAGCGTCATCCACGTCATTCCGCTTGGCGGAATGTTCACTTCAACAGAAATCGAATACCCACGTGAGACTTTGATCTTGCGCGGCTTTCCTTCCTTTTCAGTCAACGTAACTTCGTCGTGAAGCCCGGTGTAGTAAATCGGGACTTCGACGGTTTCCTTGATCGGTTTGTCAGTTGAGTTGTACAGTACGATCATGCCTTTTTCAATCTTTCCCGTGGGGCTAGCGTGCAGGATTCCGTCCCACGATTGACCGTCGCATCGTCGGATGTGAATGATGTCTGACTCCAGCGTATCTCGGTACTTTTTGAACCAGTTCACCCACTTCACAACAACCGCCTTTGTCTCGGGAGCATCGTAGAGGCGAGGTCCCCGATAGCAAGCCTGGGCTCCGTAGCCAAGATTGTTGGCGAGATGCATTTCGTAATCGGCCAAGTGGTCTTTGAGCGGCTCGATGGTTGCGGCATCGCCGCCGCCTTGGTATTGAACCAACGGTACGAACGTCCAGCCCATACTCGGCGTTTTCTCCCACGTTCCGTCATACAAGTTTTGGCGACAGTGGATGTGCTGCAGGGCTCTTGGCAATGACCAATTGGTCTCTCGATAGCCCATGCCGGTTTTGTTGGAGCCCGACATGAAGTAGTTATCCGGCACGTTCAGGAAGACATTCTTCGACCGACACCACTTGTAGAATTTGGTGATCTTCAGCCATTGTTTATACTGAGAATCGTCTAATCCAACATGTCCGGGGTGGGTGGTTGAGGCGCACATGTCGCCGGGATAGTTTCCGTCGTGCTCGAGCAAATCAAATCCGGTTTTCTCAATGAAGTCTTGAAGGTTTTTGAAGTAGTCCTCCCCCCATTTACTTTCAAGGCATGGTGAGTTGCCAAAAATTGCTCCGCCCGTCTTGCCCGTCTTCGGATTGATCACGTCGTTGACATCATCTATTCGCCGACTGGCGAGCAACGAGTAGGCTCCCAGCCTAATGCCTTTCGAATTGGCATACTCTCTGAAATCTCGAAACTTCTTGATCGTCGCAGGATTGGTCGATTCCATATCGACTCCGCTGCCGAAGCTAAGGATTACCATTTCAAAGCCGCATTCGGCGGCTTGATCAATCGCCGTGTGAACTGCTTTTGTTTCAACCGTGGTCAAGTGAAGCATGAGTGGGCTATCTAAACTCCAAGGCGCCATTGAGCGGTACATCTTCCGCACTGCCAAACCATTTCGTTCACGATCGAATGAGTCGTAGAGCAATTCATGGACCCGGTACGTTGTAAAAGATGCGCCTGGCGCGATTTCCATGTGCGGACCAATTTGGGGTTCACCAACCAGCAAGCAAGGGGTTTTGAGGTCGTAATTGACTTGGGTCGTATAAGACGGGTCGGTTTGCCAGTGCACACCCTTTGCGTGGGCATTGGGCGACATTCCGCCAAACGTATAGTCGCTGGTGGCAAACATGTTAGGCTTGCGCCATTCTGGGCTCTCGTCGACCGCGGATTCGCCTTCTACTGCGGCGAGGATTTCGTTTTCGAACTTCTCTAAAATGATCTGGTTGCTGGTGTCATTCTTGACTTCGATCCACTTTGATACGATGGGGTGAGAGTCGGGTATCTGGTAGTGAACGGTAACCGTGATCCCAGGTAGGTTTTGGTTGGCGTATTCAAACTTGATGCCTTGGCCTTTAACGTTTTTGGGATGTTCGATCAAAGGGCGGTAGTTGGTTGCTTCGATGGATTTAAGTTGGAATGAGTCGACCAACGGCTTGGCTGATGCCAAAAACTTTTGGTCAACATAAGCATGATCCGGGAAGGATTCGAGTCCACCCACCGGATACCGCTTTCCGGCAATCGTGATCGACGCTTCTGGCTTGACTGTCCGTAAAAATTCAGCTCGGTTCGTCTCTTCTCGAAAGCTAAAACATGCGCCGCTTTTGGTCAACCAGGATCGAGACACTAAGCCGTTTGAGAGGGTCGTCTTTTCGGCGCCAATTGCAACTTTGGTCGGAAATCGTTGAGTGCCGAGGAGCCAGTCGCGGGATGGATTAATCATGGTCAGGGAGAGGGTTAAGAGCGCGGAAAGCACAAAGACATGTTATCTGAGCTGAGGTTGCCTAGGATACGTTTTTTCTGCTTTTGCGGTGGCGCAAAAGCCCAATCTTCCTCGACTCGATGATTCACCCTGTTTTTCATAAATAGTAGACAAATATATACTAGGTTGTGATATAATACTCTTACATGGCTCAGGAAACTGATCGGCAAATCAATGCCCATTTCGTCCATAAATCCCGCATCAGCACCGGCGAAGACCTTCTGCAACGAGCGATTGAGCTTGACTCTCTCCTCGAACAATCGGCTAGAGTCCACGAAGTCCTCAGCGAACAAGTTCTTGTATGCACCGGTTTCATTCGCCGACAAGGCGTCTGGCAAAGAGTCAGTCGCCTCAACCGACCCCTCAATTCCGAAGAACGGAACTACATTCGTCGTATCAAGCGAAAAGCGTCTTCGCGCTCACAGCTTGCAGCCCATAGCCATAAAGCTTAACCGTACAACTTAGAATTGCTGATCTCCGATCTCTGTTCTCAGATTTTTAAGAATTCAGGTTCAAATCGTTACCAAGACCAAAAAACAAACTAAGAAAAATGCTTGCCCTTAACTCAGATATCACCAAACTCCAAGAATTCGACGGAAAAGTCCTCACCAATGCCGAAATGGAAGTTGTCGAAAAACTTCTCAAAGAAGATCCCGACCTATGGCGTTACCGAGGAAACCTTCACAACCTCATCCGGCACCGTGTTCTTGACAACGTCAAAA